>CAUZVJ010000014.1:0-17407 GCA_963583225.1 Verrucomicrobiia bacterium | reverse complement strand
GGCTGACCCGGTTCATCTCGTGAACACTTGGCTGCCACAACTGCTGCAACGCTCCGACTCGATGTTCCCGACCGGCGCCTACGCGCACTCGTTCGGGATGGAGGGCGCGGTGCAGGACGGGCTGATCGAAGACGAAGCCGGCTTCCGCGCGTTCCTCAACGACATGATCATTCCCGGCCTCGAGAAACTCGAGCTGCCCACGGCCGCGGCGGCGTTTGCGGCGGCGCAGGACGCCGACTTGGCCAAGCTCTGCGAGCTCGACCAGCTTTACGGCGCGATGAAGCCGTCGCGCGAACTGCGCGAAGCCACCGCCCGCACCGGCCGCCAACGGCTGCTGCTGAATCTCGAACTCACCGGCGAGCCGTTTTGGCGCGACATCGAGCAGGCCCGCCTGGCCAAGCGCTTGGAGGCGTACGAGCCGATCGTGCTCGGCACGCAGGGTGCGCTTGGCCAAATGCCACTCGACGACACGCTCAGCTTCGCGTTTTATCACGGGCTGACGCCGTTCGTGAACGCCGCGCTCAAGCTCGTCCGCATGGGCCAGCTCGCCTGCCAAAAAATCCTCTCCGAGGCCTTGGCGCAAACCGGCGAAGTGGTCGGGCGCGCCAAGCGGATTTCCATTGAAGAAATGGGCTGGCTGTGTCCCGTGCTCGACATCAGCAGCTCGCGGCACGAGACCGCTTTCAGCCGGCTTTTTATTTCATGAGCAACAACAAACGATTTGATCGGCCAGTGCGGATCGGGCTGGGCGGGCCGGTTGGCTCCGGCAAAACCATGCTCGCCCTGCGGCTGTGCGAGGCGCTTCGCGATGAATACAGCCTCGCCGTGATCACGAACGATATTTACACGCTCGAGGACGAGCAATTTCTCGTGAAGAACGGCGCGCTCGGCGCGGAGCGAATCGTCGGCGTCGAGACCGGCGGCTGTCCGCACACTGCGATCCGCGACGACACGACGATGAACAACCAGGCCATCGCACAAATGGAGGAACGCCACGACGGCCTCGAGGTGATCCTCGTCGAGAGCGGCGGCGACAACTTGTCGGCGACTTTTTCGCCGGAACTCGTCGACTCGTTCATCTACGTCATCGACGTTTCCGGCGGCGACAAAATCCCGCGCAAAGGCGGCCCGGCGATCCGGTTCAGCGACCTGATGATTGTCAACAAAACCGACCTCGCCCCGCACGTCGGCGCGGATCTGGGCGTGATGGAGCGCGACGCAAAAAAAATGCGCGGCGACCGGCCGACGCTGTTCTGCGATCTCAAGTCGCACAAGGGACTCGACGACGTGGTCGGGTGGATCAAGCGCGAGTGCCTGTTCGAGGCGACATAATGCCAACGCTCACCGGCCATCTCGACCTCACCTGCGCCCGCGACGCGAACGGCCGTAGCTACCTCCGCGAGCAGTCGTTCTCCGCGCCGTTTCACATCAGCAAACCGTACTGGGACGGCGACGCGCTGCTGCTGCAACTCGCCAGCCCGACGCCCGGGCTGTTCGGCGGCGACCGGCTCACGAGCCGCGTCACCCTCGACGAGGGCGCGCGCCTGCGCATCATCACGCCGAGCGCCGGGCGCGCCCATACCATGAACGGCGACGGTGCGGAGCTGCGGCAAACCTTCCGCTTGGCCAAGGGCGCCCGACTCGAGTTTTGCCCCGCGCCATTCATCCCGCAGCGGCGGAGCCGCTACAAACAGTCCGCCGACATCAACATTGAGGACGGTGGGGAACTGTTGCTGCTCGAAACCATCGCGCCCGGTCGAGTCGCGCACGGCGAGTCGTTTCGATACAAGGCGATCGACTGGGAATGCAACGTCACTTACGCGGGCCGCTTGGTTTTGCGCGAGCGCTTTGTGCTGGAGCCGGACAGTCCAGCATTCGCCGCGATGAAGCAGCCGTTCCCGCTGGGCCACTACGCCTCGGCCTGCGTCATCAGCGAGGCCGCTTGGGCGGACGACGCTTGGGTCGGAGAGATCAACGCCATCCAGTCGGACGACATCCGCATCGGCGTCAGCCGCTTGGTTGCCGCCGGATGGAGCATCAAGCTACTCGCCGCCGACAGCCTCGCTCTCCAGCGAGCCACCGCCCAACTCCGCCAAGCTTTGGCCAAGTTCTTCCCCGCCCAAGACCACCACTCCCGCATCTTCGGCTTCAGCCACTGACCTTGGCCATGCGCGGGGTGTGATCAAACTGTCCACCCCAACGCATCCAGTTCCGTCACCAGCATCCGGGGCGACACCACCTTGACGCCGCGTACCGATTTGCCCATCAGGGAGCCGAAGTGTTTCCGATCACCCGTGAGCAAATGCGTGGCCGTGGCCGACACGGCCGCCTGCGCAATCGGCAGGTCTTTCTCCGGCAGCCCGCGCACACGGATTTCCGCCAGGACATCGTGCACCTGAAACCGCCTCCGAAGTACCGGCCAATGTGGTAGCCAATTAGGTTTCTTGGCCCGCAGATTCGCCTCCGCCTCCGCAATCGCGTAGCGGCTTGTCACCGCTGCCTTGCGTTTGAGCAGCGCCTGAACCAGTCGCCGAATCGCACTGCGCGGCTTGCTCGCAGAAAAGTGAATGTTCGCGTCACAGAGAACCCGCAGTGGCGTCTCAGCACCCATTTACTTGCGGCCTCGGGATTTCGATTTGAGATACCGGCTCAACTCCGCCTCCCCCTCGGCGAACTCCGTCAACCGTGCTTCACTGTAAATCTCCACCGGAACCACTTCCGCCGGCCGCACGAGAATGCCTTCACCGGCATCTTCCACGATTACCATGGAGTCGCCGTCCATCGCATACTTCTCCCGCAACCGCTTCGGCAGCGTCAACGTTCCGCGTTCGTTTAACTTTACACTCGTCATCACACCCCCAAGATACCGTATTACCGATTTACTGCAAACCGTTTTTTCCCCGGCCGTTGACCGGCACCGCTGAGTTTGGCACCCTCTCCGCAGACGTGAAAATTCTGCTCACAACAATCGCCGCCGCGCTGTTGGTGGGCTGTGCCGGTATCAGACGCGGACACGTGCCGATGCCAATGCGGGGTGTTTGTGCTCACCGGGGCGCGAGCGACACGCATCCGGAAAACACGATTGCGGCGTTTCGCGAAGCCATCCGGTTGGGCGCGCAAATGATCGAGTTCGACCTGGCCACCACCAAGGATGGAAAACTGGTGCTCATGCACGATCGCACGATTGACCGAACAACCAACGGCAAAGGCCGACCGGAGGATTGGCTGCTCGCCGACTTAAAAAAACTGGATGCCGGTTCGTGGAAAAACAGTCGGTTCGCCGGAGAGCGAATTCCCACGCTGGAGGAGGCGCTCGATTTCATGCCGCGAAACATTTGGCTCAACGTCCACCTCAAAGGCGGAGCCGAACTGGCCGAAAAATCAGCGCGCCTCATCGCATCGAAAAACCGGCTTCATCAGGCGTTTCTGGCCTGTCGCGCCGACGCGGCAACCGCCGCCAGGGCGACCGAGCCCCGCATCAAAATCTGCAACATGGAGCGGCAGGCAAACACGCTCCAATACGTGAATGAAACAATCGAAGCAGGATGCGAATTCATCCAGTTGCTGGGAGGTGGGGAGGTTGACCCCGCACACACCAAGCGCCTGCGGGATCACGGTGTCAGGATCAATTACTTCGGCACAAATGACCCCGCAACGCTGAGAAGGCTGTTTGAGAGCGGGGTCGAGTTTCCATTGGTTGATCGATTGGATGAGATGATAAAAATCGCCGACAAACACGGCATCGCCCGTCTGAAGCCAAGCGGCAAATAGCCGCCATTGGCGTTGGCCAAACGCGGAAGCTTGGTAACTTATTTGCAAAGCAGCTATTTCGTAGAAGGACGTTGCTTGCTGAGCCTAATCGTCTTGATTATCCCCCGTCTGTTTTATTTCTCTTTTGAGCCGCCGAGGGTGACGCTGATGCCGTATTGTTTTTGCAGATGGGCGTGAGCCCTGCTGGCGTTGCGAGTGCGGGGGTAAAGTTTGCAGGTGCGCTGAAACCATTTGATGGCGTCCTTTTTTTTGGACTGCTCCTCGTAGGTGTAACCGATGGACAGGGTGGCGTCGGGCGCGACATTGTCCGTGGCCAAGGCCTGGTGATACAGCGTCAGCGCCTCGGTGTATTCCTTGAGTTTGCGGTGGCACCCGGCCATTTGGAAGTAGGCCTGTGGGTAACGGTCGGATTGGCGATAGGCTTGGATTGCCAGTTTCAGGCGCTTGCTTTCCTCGTAGATGCTGCCGATGGTCCAGTACCAAGTGCTGGCATTCGCAGGGGCGATTGTGATCAGTTCCCGATAAACCTCGATGGCCTTGTCGTGTTGGCCCGAGGATGAGTAAATCTCGGCGATGGCCTGTTTCCAGTCGGCGAGCCGTTCCGGTTCGAGCTTGGCCAAGCGCTCGTAAAGCCGTATCGCTCGGGCCGGCTGCCCCTCCTCAAGCCAAGTGGAGGCAATTTGGATCAGGCCATCCATTGTGTCCTCGAATTGGGCATAAAACTCACGTGCTTTCGGGTAACGCTTCTTGGCGCGGTGCCAGGCGGCGATGCTGCCGCGCACGCCGTCATCCATCCCGATGCGCTTGGCCAGGTGCTCGTAGGTCTTGATCACATCGAGGTCGCGCCCGGCGCGCTCATGCAGGCGGGCGGCACGCCGGAACCACTCGCAGATTTCATCCGTGCCATTGCCGCTTGGCTTGATGTCGAGGGTCTCGTCGAGGAGCAGGGTGATGATCCGGTCCGCGAGTTGTTCTCCGCTGCGCCTGGTCTTGCCATCGCGGCAAAGATGGCTGACCGGTTCCTTGGCATTCTGGTAGATGGCATCCACAAGGGCGTCGTCGCTATAAAGCACCTTGAGCACCTTGCGGGCTTTCGCGAAATCCGGTTCGGCAAAGTGATGGCGGGCAAGCCCCCGGGCAGCGCGCTCGATGTAGTAACGATTTTGTTTGTTCAACTTGGTGTTGAACACCAGGTCACTCCAGACCTGCGCGAGCCGCTTGGCATCCTTGCGGATGCGGGCGATCTCCGCCATGTCCCACTTGGACAACACGGCAATGTGATCCACCGGGTGGGCCGCGATGGCCTTACCGTAGGCGGCCTCGGCTTTCTTCACTTCGCCAATGGACTTGTACGATTTGCCGATGAGATAAGCGGACAACTTGGCCTCATGCGACTCCGGCCAGTAGTCGATCACCGACCGAAAACCATCCCGGATGGCCGTGTACACTCTGCGCTGCCGGACTTGGCAGTGGCTCCACATGAGTTGGGCATAGGCGCCGCCGGGGCTGCTCCCGTAAAGCGTGATGTATTTCTCGTACTCGGCGGCGGCGGCGGCGAACTCGCCCTTCGTGTAAAATGCTTCAGCCGCCTTGAGTTGGAAACGCTCCACCTCGCGGAGCTCGGCGAAGGTCTCGACCTGTATTTGCTCGAGCCAGGACAGCTTGGCCGCCGCCAACTCGACGGCCGAGGACAACCAAACCGCACAGGCGCAGATCAGTCCGAGTTGTTTTTTGCTGTCAACCATCGGCTGTATTCCGAGTGTGCGTAAAGCATGATGTTGCCGCCCAGGCGAAAACCGGATTCCCAGACCTGCCGGGACACACCGGCGTGACCGTCCGCCCAGGCGTCGCCCACGTCGCCGGGGTGATAATACACGGCCAGGCGGCCATCGACCACCCATCCCCAGGCGGTGCGGCCGCCGTGCGGCGCCACCACCGGCAGGAACGGGACACCGGAATGCACCGGGTGATCCAGCGGCACCGGCTGCGGCTTGACCCTCGGCAGCACCTTCTCCATCACCGAAAAAAACTGGCTGTGCCAACCGGGACTCCCGCCGTTGTCGGCGAACAACATGCCGTGCTTGTCGGTGAGATATTCGTGGAGAATCTCGATGTCTGTCTTGCCAAGGCTGATTTTTCCCTGTCCGGTCATATAGACCATTGGCGGACTTTTGCCGACGGGGAAACGCTTGAGCTGCCGCACGCTGCGCACCTCCGGTTTCTTGGCGGTGTTGTGGCCGGTGTTTGCGGCGTACCAGAGCAGCATGTTCATGTCCGAGTTGCGATCCAAATCCTGCTCCCAGTCGCCGCCGGGATAGCTGAGGCGAATAAAACGCACCGTGCCGCGCCGGGTGCCGCCCTCGAAGCCGGCGTTTTTACCCTGGCCCTGGCCGACCTGATAAATGTGCCTGGTCAATTCCTGTAGCTGGAGCTTGATCTCCTCGATCGGTGGCGGATTGAACAGCACGGCGCTGAACGGGTTGATGACGTATTTTTTCCGGATGACCTTCTGGATCCTGACGACCTGCTGCCGGAGCTGCGGCTCGCCACCGCCCTCGGGCATCTCGTAAATCTCATTGCAGCCGGTGAGGAACCCGGCGAGCAGCACCAGCAACACGAACAGGAGGGAGTAGGCCGCGACGGTGCTGGCTGATTGGTTGAGCTTGCGGTGCTTCCTGCCGTAATACCATGCCTCGATGTCGAGCGGGTTCGACGTGCGGACGGCCGCCTGGCCAGGCGCGCCGTTCATCGCCAGCAACGGCATCGCCGTCGAGCCGCCCCGCAGGGAGGTGACACTGCGCTTGGCTAGGAGCAACCGGGAGGAGCGCTCCACCAGCCAAACCACCCAGCCCAGCCCGATGACAAAAACCAGCCCGAGGCCAAGCCGGGCCAGCGAGGCGCTGAGCGTCATCCATCCGAGCCAAGCGGGCAGCATCACCAACCAAAGCCAGGCGGGCAAAATGACGATTGACACAGTGGCGCGAAACGGCACTTGGCCAAGCGGACGGGCGGCTGTTGCCCACTTGGCCGCGACCACAACGACGAGCGTCAGCAGAACCAAGAGCAACCACTCCGGGAGGAGATAAAAGGAGAATCGATCCAGCCAAATCAAGACCATGCCGACCGACCAGCCAAGGAGCGTGTGGTTTGCCAATGGCCGGAACGGTGTGAACAATGTTACCGCTAAATTGACTGGGCTGGTTGTTGGGGAGTCAGCCAAGGCTACTCGAGTTCCTGCAGCAGATCGTCCGTGGTCTCAAACGGATTGGGTTCGGTGGGCTGTCCCTGCTTGGTTTCGCCGATGCCGAGTTTGTCCGCGACCTTTTGCTTGTCGCCGGCGGGCAGGGCGGCCGGGTGGTTCGTGTTTGTTGTCGCGGCCGTTGCGGGAGGTGCCGCCGGGGATGCCTCGGCGTGTGCGGTCGGCTTGGCGTGTTGTTGCGCCTTGGGTTGTTGCGCCGGTTCCGGATCGTCCCTCGTTGCAAACGGAATGACCGTTGAGGAAAAGAGGATGGCCGCCAGAATGATGGCTGCCGTGAACCCGCTCCGGGTCAGGCTGCTCCTCGCAACCGCACCGAGCATTTCGTGTGGCGACTTGCCGCGCATCTCCCTCATGAATTGGTTCAGCTCCGCCGTCACGGCGGCACTGTTCCTTTTCAGGGATTTCACATCCCGCGAAAGGCTGGCCATCGGGGCGGGAGCACTTTTCGGCGCTTGGCCAAGCGGGACGGCGGGCGCGCCCGGCTTGGCCAAGCGGATGCCGGGCAGCGTGCCGACTGTTGACTGCGTGCCATCCTCCAAGCGGAGCGGCTGGCTCGGCGGGATGCAGTCGGAGTCGATCAACGCCTGGATTTCACCCAGCTCGAGCGGGCCAATTTCGTTTCCGTTTTTGAGCAGGTAAACCGTCATGGCATTAGGGGACTGCGGATGGGTTTGGGGCAGGTTCCAGCACGTGATGCAATTCGCCGCCGGCCTCGCTCACGGCCTCGATGGCTGGCTCGAAAAACTCGGCGATCACGTCCTTGTGAACCTTGAACAGGACAGTCCTCCCGCCGGCGGGGAGGTCGCCCAGCAGCGCCTCGAGTTCTGCGGCAAGGTTTTCGACCTGAACGGGACGGCCGTTGAGATAGGTGACATTCTGTTTGTCAATCACCACGCTGGCATTTCGATTCGCCGGTTTCACCAGTTCCGTGCCGGTTGCCGGTTGCCAGACGAGGTGGCTCTCGTCGCGTGCCCGCGCCAGCAGCACGATGAAGATCAGCAACAAAAAGGCGATGTCGCCCATGGCCATGGACGGCACAGTCGCCTCGACGCTTTTTCGCCGGAGAATCATGCCCTAGTTGAGGTTGACGGTTTGCTCCTCCTCGAGCAGCAACGTGACGATGCCGCCGGCGCGCTCGATGATCCCGGTCATCGCAATCCAATGTTCGTACGGCACATCGGCCTGGCTCTTGAGCACGACCACCCGCTCGGCCTCGGTCTTCTTCTGCGCGAGTATTTGCCGGATGCGGGATTGGAACTCGTTCAGCCGATACGGGGTGCCGTCGATGGTGACGGTTGCCGGGGTGAGCCCCACCTCGGTGCTTTGGGAGGTTTGCCGGTCCTCGTTTTTCTCGCTGCGGGGAATGACCTGTGAGCGGCCGTCCTCCGGCTCAACCGAGGCGCACACGAGGAAAAACACAATCAGAATGAACGCGATGTCGTTCATCGCGCTGGTCGGCGTCTCGACGAGGTATTTGGGGCGTCGGAGTTTCACCGGGTGTCGGGCGGGTTGCTGTCGCTTGGCCAAACACTCTCGCGGAGTGTCAGTTGCAGGGTGACGGCCTCCATCAACTCGGCGGCGGACTCCTCCACCTCGAGCACAAAGCTGTTGATCACGCTCGAGAAATAGTTGAACGCTATGTAGGCCGGGATGCCGACGATCAGCCCGAAGCAGGTCGTCAGCAGCGCCACCTGGATGCCGGCCGCCGCGGCCTGGATGATGTTGCCGCCGCCGGTCTTGTCCATCTCGACGATGTCGCTGAACGCAACGATCATTCCCTGCACGGTGCCGAGGAAGCCGATCATCGGCGCGACGCTGGCCACGATGGCCAGCAGGGGAAGGTGGCGCTCCAGCGCGGCGAGGATGTGTGCGCCGTAGCTCTCCATGCTCTTGACGACTTTTTCCTCGAGCCGTGCCGGGTCGTAATCGAGTTTGCTGAGAACCAGATATTTGCGGAGGCTGTTAGCGAGGATGGCGGCGACCGGGCCGCGTTCCTGTTCACAACGCTCGAGCGCATCGCCAACCCGGCTCTCGGTCAGGTCGTTGAGCACCGCCTGTTTCAATTCGCTGGCGTCCACCCCAAGCATTTTCAGACTGCGCCAACGCTCGATGATGACGGCCAGGCCGACCAGTGCCAGCAACAGGATGGGCCACATGAAAAAGCCGCCCTCGAGCAGCAGGCCAAGCGCGCCGGAATCAAAAAACTCCGAGATGACGGACGGCCCCGGCTCCGCCTGGGCAGCCTCCGTTGGCGGGGCATTGGTGTCGGCCGCCTGGCCAAGCGCTGACTGCGCCAGAATAAAGCTTGGGTTCAACATCGGTATCGGGGCGGGAAAGTACCAAGCACCCTGGCCAAAGCGAACTAAAAGGAGCCGATAGCCCCCAACACGCCTCTGGCGTTATTCGTCGTCCAAGTCCGCCTCGCGCTCGAATTGGGCCAGCATCTCCGGCAGTGCCAGGCGGCCCCGCGCGTACTTGGCCGCCTCCGATTCCGGGTAATCCCAGCGGCAGCGATTGTAGTAACGAAACGCCATCGGCACGTCCTTGTCCATCCGGAAGCTTTCCCCCGCCCAAAACAAAGCTTCGGCGCACAATTTATCGTCCGGATACCGCTTGGCAAACTCCTCGAACCGTTCTGCAGCCTTCGAGTAAGCCTCCTGTTTGTAGTGGCACTGCCCCCAGCGGAACGCCATTCGCGAGGTCAGTTCATGCTCGGGGAACCGCTCAATGAACTTGCCGGACACACGCGCCGCCACCGGATAATTCTCCCTCAAGTAATAATACTCGTTGATGCGGATCATCACCTTGGGGATCAGAGGACTGTCTGGGTGAATCGCCGCCATCGCGACATACTCCTCGAGTGCCTGGTCAAAGTCTCCCGCCTCCTCGTGGCACTGCGCCATTTTGTACTGGGCATCCGGAGCGAGCGCATG
This sequence comes from Verrucomicrobiia bacterium, assembly GCA_963583225.1. GTDB lineage: Bacteria > Verrucomicrobiota > Verrucomicrobiia > Limisphaerales > UBA1096 > UBA1096. Next base: position 7,444 of record CAUZVJ010000014.1, on the reverse strand, counting down.
ATCCGGGAAGCGGCGGATGATGTCCCGGTACGACTTGATCGCCTCCAGCCAATCCTCCTGCTCCTGCGCAAACTGGCCCAGCAGATAACTCACGCGCGCCGCATATTTTTCGTCGGGGAAATCCTCCGCCAACTCGAGAAGCACACGCCGGCCGTTGTCCAGGTTTTCCTGCGCCTGCTCGGGGCGCTCGAGTTTCTTCTGCGACTTGAACAACTCGAAGTAGCTCTCGGCGATGTGAAACCGCGTTTGTGCCGCCAGGTCAATGTCCTCGAAAAACTTGCTGAACGCCGCCAGCAACCCGTCGGTGCCAATCGCGATCGACACTTGCGCTCGGCGATCCGTTGCCTGCCGGGTTGAGTTCAACTGATCCCGGTAAACCACGTCGAGCCGGTCGCCAAAAAAACACTCGACGCTGTTGTCGCCGCTGTTCGGTCTCGGGTTGCTTCGTGCCAACAGCGGAAACGAACCGGTAAACACGCCGCTGTGGGTCAGCGTTTCCGTGAGGGTAACGCTTTCGTTTTCGCCGCTGGTGCTTTTCGTTGTTACAACGATTTGGTCCTGCTTTGGCGAGACATCCTGATCCCGGTCTTCGACGATCAAAAACAACCGCTCACCAACGTGCAGCGACTCGACCGGTTCCTCGTACTGCGAGTCAGTGATGTGCAGCGTGCCATCACTGACCAGCGTTCCCGTTGCATCCGAAACGACGGTTGATCCATCGGGACGCCGCTCATCCCGATAGGTGGCCTTGGCCAATTCCCCGCCCATGAGATTCAGCACCCGCACCTCGGCATCCGATTTTTCTTCCCCCTCGACCGCGTCGGGTTTGGGCGTCGCCATCACTTTGCCGATCAATCCACCGGGAGTTTCGGGAGTGATGGGCAGCAGGTCCGGGCTCATGTCGTCGCCAAGACTGAGCAGCATTTGCCCCACAAACCGCCCCTCCACCAGCGCCTGGCCGGCGGTGATCGGCTCGGAATATTCCTCCGGTTGATCGCCGGCGAACTTGGCGGACAACACACACTCCACACGGGCGGTTCGGTTTTCACCCACGGCAAGGTCGATCATCAACCGGCTGCCACTGGTCCTGGCCATATCCGGATCCACCACCTCAACCGTCAACGGCACTTGAACCGAGATCGGTGAGGCATTCGTGCTGGCAAACGGCAGGAGCGAATACTCGTGGCTTGGCTTGGCCTCCGGCTGCTCGATGTCCGGCGGAACCCACCGTGTGCCCAACACGCGCACCCTGGCCTCGGTTGGCTCGTTGACGAACACCACGGACTCGCGCGGATGCCTGTGGCCGGGGAAGGTGTTTTGCTCATCGACGTACCGCAGGTACACCCGGTCGCCTCGCTTGAGCGACAACAGCGGGTCAGCCGGCTTGGCCGTTTCCCCCGACGCCGGGACGGCAGCCGGCTTGGTCAGGCCGCTGGTGTCGATCTCCACCCGGAACACGCCGGTGTTCGGACCGGTCTCGAGTGCCTCCAGTTGGAGCGCTTGGCCAAGGTTCACCCGAAACTCCACCGGCACCCTGTCCGGCTTCGACGTCCGGTCCAGGTCGAAGTCAGTCACCTCGGCGACGATGCGCTCCCCCGGTTGCACTCGCAGCAGCTCGTGGTCGATGGTCCTGACGCTGCCGTTGGATTGACGCCGAAACTCGTACGCAACCGGAGTGATGCTGCCGTTGAAATAGGTGGCCTGAAGTTTTTGCTCGAGCTGACGGTTTTGCTGGAGGCCACCCTCGGTGAGTTCGTCGATGTAAACCGCCGTGATCGAATCGCCCGCAGCAATCTCAAGGATGCTGTTTTCCGCCAACTCAAGCACATCCTCTTTCGGCGGTATAATGGTGTTGCCGCCTCCCTTCACCAACACATTCTTCACGCTGACGGAGTTGCCGGTGTACTCATCGACGACCAGGTGGAGATGCCGCAAACTCCATCCGCCCAAGTCGATGGTGAGCCTGTCTCCTTCCATCTTTGCGTTTGTGTTTCGTTGGGGCGGCGTTGCAGTCGCCGCCTCGAATTCGGCGCGCTCGTCCGCGGACAATACAAAATCGGTCAACCGGAACGGAGCCAAGCTCACGGCCGCCCTGGCTAGGTTTTCACGGGCGCGCACGCACGAGACGCCCTCCCGCGGATCCGCCACCCAGGCAAGAGCCGTGAAGGCATGCGTGCCTGCCTCGAGGAAAATATCCCGCGCTGATTCCGAGCCTTCCCCCTCATCGGTTAAGCCAACTGTCCTGCCTCCAATCATCACGCCGCCCACGTCGGCGCTCACCTCGAACCTCACCGCACCCGGTCGACGCTGGATGAAATTCCCGCTCCAGACAACCAGGTTGGAGCGCTTGCTCCTCTGCTTGGCATTGGTTTCCTCCGATTCAGGCTGCCACTCAAGTGACTCGACCACAGATTGTTCCGTTGCAGTTTGCGCCATCGCGATTTTCACCGCGTCGTTCCATGTGGCGACCGTTTCGCCCTTTTTCAAGCGGAACACGCGCTGCGTGATCCCCTCCGGCGACTTGTCGCTGAACACGAGCAACTCGAGGTCAAATCCAAGGTCGGTGCTGGTGCTGTTGGGCTGGTGAACCTCGGCTGCGAGGACATTCTGCCCGTTGCGCAACGCGGCCAGCGACAGCAGGAATTCCTTGTACAGATCCTCCTCGTTGCTGGCCCGGGTCGCGGGTGCCAACGAGTCAAAAGTGATGTCGCCTTCCGGCATATTGTCCCGGGCAACCTCCGCGCCGTTCAGGTACAGCACGAATCCGTCATCGGACAAAATGCGCGCCGTGAGGCCGTTGGCGCCGCCGAGTTCGGCAGGATCAAAGCGGAACGATTTGCGGAAGTAGGTCGTCGGGTGCTTCGCGCTGGCATTGCCGCCGTAACTGACTGTTGTGGCCGGCTTGATGCTGCCCAAGTCACCGAAGCCTAGCGGGCCGTCGCCGTTTGGCCAGGCGCTGTCGTCGTAGGCAGGATTGCGCCATGCTTGGCCAAGATCCTGGCCACGGTCGTGGTATCGCCACTTGGATTGCTTCTGAACCACCGGTTTGCCCTCGCCGAACACCACCGGGTCGGGCGCTTGGCCAAGCGGATAGCGCGCGACCTCGTAGAAGAAGCGGCCATCGTGGCTGCCGAGCAATCGCACCCGCTTGGGCTCCTGTCCGGAGGTTGTCCCGAACAAAAACCTCGCCGTGTCCACCTCGTGCACATCCTTCATGTCAACCGCGAGCCATTTGGGCGCAACGCCATCAGGCTCGCTCATCCAGCGGGATTCCGGGTCGTGATCGATCGCCATCAACGGGCTGTGATCGATCGCCATGTCACTCGCCGTGGCGCCTGCCGGCATCTCGGCGGTAGGTACCATCCCCTCGAAGGCACCCGAGTGCGGCGACGTCTCAAACAACCTGCCGGTGACCGAATCACCGTTGGTCGCCGTCAGGTTCACCATCAACTCGTCTAGCGCGTTGCCCCGGTCGCGGTCATAATCCACCACCCTGAGATAAACGAAGTTGCCGGGTCGAATCTGGTTCGGGTTTCGCTGAACGGACTTGCGCCGATCCTCTGCCGCCGTCTCTTCCGTCTGCCGGGTCAACTGCTCGGTCACCGTCTCCTTTTTTTCGTCCTTAATTTTCCGGCTGGCCGCCTTGAAGGTCGCGTCCGAGGCAATCCGGATCACGTCAAGTTGCGGCAACTCCGAGTTGAATTCCTTTTTGAATGCCTCCGGGTAATCAACATGAATGGCGTCCGCCCCGGAGATCTGCAGCACCCCATCGCTGATCGTTGGTTCATCCAGTATCGTGGCAATTTCAGCGGTAAACAGGCCTTTTCCGGCGCTGCCGCTCGTCAGGAACACCCGCTCTGCGTCCCCGCCTGGGTCCGAGGTGACATCGACCGGAATCTGTGAATTGCCGCGACTGATGCCGAGGTCGCTGTCGTGCACCACGATGAAAAGCGAATTGCCGGGCGTGTGCCAGCGCTTCGACCGTTGCCCCAGCCGGCCGATGGTGCGGAGCATGTTCAACTGGTCGAGGAACCGCTGCTCGATCCCGAACACTTCGGCCAGGTTGTAAAGCGTCTCGTTGGCCAAGTCGTTATCCGGCATTCGCTCCAACACCGCTTGGAACATCTCGCGAGCAACGTCGTAGTCACCCTGCCGAATCGCCATGACTCCCATCAGGAACTCGGCGCGCAAATTGGTGTCCGGCGACTTGTTGTCACGCAGTTCGGCAAAAATCTCCTCCGCCTTGTCGAACACCTTTTGTTCGACGTAACACTGGGCAATCCCGAAACGGGCATCGGTCGCCGCCTGCGTTTCTGGATACTGGTTCAGCACGGTGGTGTACTCTCCGCGCGCGATGTCGTATCGGCCCGACTCGAAGTAGTTCCTGGCCAGCAGCAACTGAACCGCCGCCTGATCCTCCGGCGTGGCCTGCTTGCTCGCGGTGTTGTGCACGAGCCACAGACGCAGCATCTCCTCGGCGCGCGACACCCCCTCCTCGCTGCCCGTGTCCATCTCCGTCTTGGCGGCAAAAAGCAGGATGCGGGTCGGCAGTTCGCGAAAGCGCTCGTCGAAGAGGCTGCGATGCTTCGCGTATTGACTCGTGGCAGACTCGGTGTCCCTGATCTGTAGCAGCAGGGAAATCTTCAGCAGCGGCGCCAGCGGGTTGTCTTCGTCCAGATCCATCTCGACCTCGCTCATGATGGTGAAGAGCTTGGTCAACATGGCGCGGGCGGTTTTCTTTCGACTTTCGTCTGCATGCGGGATCTTGTTCAACATGGCGCTGAGCAGGGTGGTCGCACGGGCATGCTGGCCGCCGGACACGAAGCGACGGGCATACGGCATGAGATGATCCCAGTGACTCTGATGATCCCCCGACCAGACGACTGCCTGCCAAACCGCCCTCTGGTCGGCAATCGTGACACCTCCTGCCTTGTCCGCCATTTCCTCAAGCGCGAGCTTGGCCGAGGCCGAGCCCAGCCCGGCATTCATCAACTCGATGACGGAGAGCAGTTGCTGCCTGGTCTCGTCATCCATCTTGGCGTTGCCGCGAGTGTTGCCCACCCAACTCAGCGCCGGATCGCTGCTCATGCTCCATTGAAGAAAGACGTGTTCGTCGCTGACCTGTCGCGCGGTCAACAGCGTGATCTGGAACGCATCCCAATCAGCAGCCTTGAATTTCTCATCCGCCAACCAGGCGGCGAACGAGCCGTGATTTGCTGTTACGCTGTTTAAACACCGGTTCAGCAAAGCGATTCGGCGGTCTGGGGATTCCTCCGTTTTCAAAATATTGGCGACGCATTTTCGAGCCTCGCTCGTGCCTAAATCAAGGAACGCCGCTTTTTCCCAACTCGCCATTGCCTCGGCGCGAAGCTCCATTCGAGCCAAGCGCTCGCCGATCTCCCCTGCCCGGTCCTGGGTCAGGCCATGCCGCTCCTGCGAATCGCTGATCCACTTGACCACCGACCTGGCCAAGCCGCCATCCTTGAGCCGTTCGCAGCCGTCGAGCATCAAAATCCAACTGTGCGAATCGTTGGATGCAGGCACTTGACCAAGCACGAAGCGAATGGCCTCGCCGCGCGACTCCTTGTCGCCGTAGTGGTGCGCGGCATCCAGCCAGGCGCGACCGACTGCGTAATCCTCCGGGACGCGCTTGGCCAGGCGGCTGTAATAGTCGACCGATTTCTCGCGCGGCCTGAGCCGGTGACGATAATCGTACGCCTGCCCGCCGAGCAGGTCGATTCGCACCGTTTCGTCCAGTTTCCCGGCCAACAACGTTTCACGCGCCTGTGCCGCCTTGTTTCCTCCGGCAGCGCTGCTGGCCCAAAGCTTCACGGCCGGAATGGCTGCATAATCCTTGGCCAAGCGATTCATTGTCTGCACACGGCTGCGTAGTTTCTTGTTGCCCCGGTTACGCTTCAGCCACTCCCTGAGGTAATTGCGGTAAGTCGCAAACCGCGCATGCTTCACAGCGGCCTCATAAATGAGTTTTGCATCCGAGTTGAAAATCGGATCGGACTGCGCTGCCGAAAGCAGCCAGTTCATCGCGCCCGTCATGTCGCTGCTGGCGCCGGGCGATTCGCTGATCATCCGGCGAACCGCCTGCTGTGCCACGGCCGGCTTTTTCATTCGATCGCGATACAGGTCGAACGCCAACGCGAAGTGGGCATAAAACGGATCGGCCTTGGGGGCGTCGATGATTGCTTTCAGGTTTCGCTCGATCGCTGGGAAGCCGGCCTTGGCCTCCGCCGCCCAGCGGACGTACTTCCGGGCGGATTGATGAATCGCCGGGGCGATCTTCGCCGCTCGCAATGCCAAGTCTGCCGCTTCACCTGTTTTTCCCTCCCGCGCCTTGGCCGCGGCGAAGTAGCCGATGATCGTCGCGGTCTCGTTGCCGGGAAATGCTTGAGCCTCAAACAGATCGAACACGGCCTGCATTTCCGTCGCGGACAACGCGGCGCTGTTCGTGACCTCGAAGTATGCCTTGAACCGGGGATACACCGGATCGAGTTTCACGGCCTCGGCATAGTGACGCACGGCCGGTCCGGCCTTCTTTTGCCCCCAGTAGGCACCGGCCAACGCGGCGTGATAGGCGACCAAGCGCTCACCGGCCAGGCGCACGTTCGCATCCGCGATGCGCTCGCCCGTCTCGATGATGACGCCTTGGTTGGCGGAGCGCTTGGCCGAGTCGATCGCCAGCCAGGCCGCTTCCCGCTTGGTCGCCGTGTTGGCATCCTCGGCCAGCACTCTCGCCGCCAACTCGGCCGCATCGGCGTACGACCTGTGGCTGCCTTCCCGGCGATGGAGATGCACCGCACGCGCCGCGTCCCCCAAGTGCCCCATGCCGCCGGCGAACGCCTTCGTCAATTCCGCTGCCGCGCCACCAAACTGTTGATCACGCTCCAGCAACCCGGCGAGCATCCGGTGCACGTCCGCCACCTCGGGGTGTCCGGGGTGGCGCGAAATAAACTGGCGCGCGGTCGAGATGGCGTCGCTGTCCCTTGCCGTGATCAACTGGGCGTCGATCAGCTTGAGCATGAGCTCCGGCTGCCGCTCGTGCTTCGAGTTGGAAATCACGAAGCGCTTGGCCGCGCGGATCAACGTAAACGGCTTGCCGTTTTCGTCGGCCAAGTCGGCCAACTGAAGCAGTAGCTTGGCACCCTGTTTCGAGTTGTCATCCGACTGGCGCAGCTTCAACTGCAGCGCGGTGATCTGTTTCTCCGCCTTGGCAGGATCGGTCCCGTCCTGCGCCTGGCCAGGCGCAGCGATCGCCAGGGCGAGCATCACGGCCACCGCATTGCGAACCAGGATTTTGTTGCGCCCAAACATTTTGCTTTCCTAAAACCCGGCCTTCACGAGGGCATCGCTGATGCGCTTGGCCTCCGCGGCGAGTTTGCTCTCCGGAAAATCCGCGACCAACAGGTCAAACTGCTGGCGGGCCATTTTT
>CAUZVJ010000013.1:0-17754 GCA_963583225.1 Verrucomicrobiia bacterium | reverse complement strand
TGCATCCACGGCAGTGACAGTGCCGTGAAGGTTTTGTGGCAGGGAGACTTTCACAGAAGTGCCGGTGTAACGGGACAACTCAACCCCGATCTTCTCAATTTGGCTGAGTAGGATTCCGTTCTCGGCAAGAAACTGGGCGCGTTGGTTGTTGACCTCCCTGTATGTGTTCAGTTTTTGTTTGATCTGATCCTTAGTGCCATTGGCCTGCTGGAATAGCCGCCAAGACTCGCTGAACTTTCTTGCATCAACCAAATCGGCCTCGAACTTTTTCGCGGCGGCTTCGTGCTCGGCGGCCCGCTGCTGCTGCTCGACAAGTCGTGACTGCGCAAGGCGAAAGTTTGCCTTTGCGGTTTCAGCCTCGCCATCGGCGATTATCTTTTCTTGCTCCGCCTCTTCCTGAGCTTTTTTGGCCTTGGCCAAGTCACGCATCGTGTCGCTGAGGTCGGTTTGGGCTGTGTCCCGTTCACCGGTTATTCTGTCAATCTCGCCTTGAACATTGCTGAAAGCGATGAACGCAGCCCCACCCAAGGCCAAGACTGTTACAACTAGTAGTATTCGAACCATACGATTTACTCCTTAAAAGGGCCGGAAACCTATCCATCCAGCGGGCCGCTGTCAACGGTCTCTTTGCCTTAATGCCGGTTTATTTTGTGCCCGGCATTCGGCTACAGCCAGAGGAACTCGGAGCTGGCCTTGCTCTGCAGCCGCTGGTTCCCCGCCACCATGCGGTCGGCCATGATGTGGCCGAGCGCAAACAACACCGCCGAGGCCAGCTTTGGCTCGGTTTTCATCATGTTCCGGAATGCCTCGGCCGACATGAACAGCAAATTGCACGGGGTCAGCGCCAGGACGTCGGCGGACCGCGGGGTCTGGCTGAACATGGCCACTTCGCCGATAAAGCTGCCGGCCTTGACCGTGGCGAGGGTGGTGTCCTGCCCGGCGGCGATGAGCCGGACGCGGGTGTCGCCGGAGAGGATCATGTACAGCCCGTCGCCGGGGCTGTCTTTTTTCATGATCAGGCCGCCTTCCTCGATATCCATCAAGGTGCAGTGGCTGATGAACTGCTCCAGCTCCGCTTGGCCAAGCCCGGCCAGCGCGTCGAATTGGCGGAGGTAATCGACCGTGATCGAGTCGCTCGCCTGGCCAAGCTCGGTCGGCGTGGGGAGCGGGGCGTGGGTGGCGTGGTACTCGGCCAGCGCGTCGCCCAGCGGCGACAGCGACTTGGCCGGTTTCCAACTGTTGACCTCCTCACTGAACACCCAGGTGTCCGGCGTCACGCGGCCGTCGGCCACCCACTCGAGCAGCGTCTCCAGAACCACCGGCCCGTAGACGACGTTGTCGCTTGCCCAGACCTTGTAGTGAACCTCTTCGTTGTTGGTTGGCATGAGCCGACTCTGCCCTTGGCCAAGCGCGGGGGCGAGAAAAAAGCAGCTCAGCGCTTGGCTGGTTTTGAGCGGAGGGTGTTGTGCAGGATCATCACCGGCGGGCCGCTGCGCTCCCAGGTTTTCATGAGGAAGTCCGGCACGAAGATGGCCTTGTCCGGGCCGTACATGTAGTTGCCCAGCGCGAGGTCGATGTCACCGTCGCCGTCCACATCGCCGGCATCCATCGTGAGCCACCGGCCGCTGATGCAGGTGCGGAATGTGTTTGCGGTGAACCGGCCGTCCTTGTTTTCAAAATAAACAAAACTCTCCCGCGGCGACTTGTTGTAGTTGGGGAAGTAGGAAACGGCGGCGATGTCGGTGTCGCCGTCCTCGTCGTAGTCGCGGGCCAGCGCGCGGAAGGCGCCGTTGAGCGGCAGGAAGAGCGACTCCTCGAATTTCGTGCCGCCGCGGTTCAGGTACACGCGGACACCGTGGTACGACTTGGGCGGCGACGGGTACTCGCCGTTGTCGCCGGTGGTGACGACGAAATCCGGCCGGCCGTCGCCGTCGAAGTCGGTCAACTCAAACGACGAGTGCCCAAAAAGCGGGTGCCCCTGAAACACGATTTGCGGGGTGAACACGCCCTTGCCATCGTTGAGAAACAGATACATCGCCTCCACCTCCTGCGCGACCAGCGCGGCGATGTCCGGGTGCCCGTCGCCGTTGAAGTCGTGCACGGCCGTGCTGAGCGTGCCGGAGCGCGGAAGGAGAATCCGCTCGGCGTAGTCGCCGTCCTCCTTTTTTTCGAACCACGACAGCCGGCCGATGTTGTTGCCGTACATCGAGACGATGAGGTCGGTGCGTCCGTCACCGTTCAGGTCGGCGAAATTGGTGTGCGTCGGGCGCGGGATTTTTGGCAGCAGCGTTTTTTTCCGGACGAACGCGCCGTTCTCGCGGCGGAGCAGGGCGAGTTCCCCGCGCGGGATGTCCGACGGCGTGAAGGTGCCGATCATCGTCAGGAAAAAGTCACCGCCGTTCTCAGCGAACCCCACCGGCACGTTGCCGACCTGCAGCGACTCGACCCATTCGCCGTCGGAGTCGATCACGTCGAGGAACTGGTTTAGCCCGTCCGAGTGGTAGATCCGCCGGCGCGCCTCGTCGATGCGCACCATGTTCACCGCGCCGACCGAGCGACGGAACCGGCTCGGCCGGGAGGTGAACTGCTTCAGATCAAGGCCGATCGGCGCTACCGGTTTTTGGGGCAGCGCCTCCCCGGGCGCCTTGGCCTTGTAATACTCGAGGATGGCAAAGTAGTCTGTCTGGGTGATGAGCGGTTCCCTCGGGAACCGCCCGCTCTTCCACAGCGCATCCGCCTCGGGATGTTGGTTGACACTCTCGGGCGAGAGCCCCATGCGGATGGCCATGCGTGGCATCACCTGGGTGATCCATGTTTTTTTATCGAGCAAATCGGGCTCGGGAAACAGGTGGCACGCGATGCAATGCTGGCGGGCCAGCGCCTCGGCCTTGGCCAAGTCCACCGGCTCGGCCGCTTGGCCAAGCGCAAGGCACCCAAGCCAAGCGAAGGCGGCGGGCAGCAGGATTCTTATTTGGAGCCGGTGCGGCACGCCGCCATTAAGCCCGCTTGGCCAAGTGCAGGGCAAGCTACTTGAGTTTCGGGCCGACGGTTTTTTTCTCGAAATCCTTTACGAGCAAGCGCTTGCCTTTTTGGATGACGGAGTGGCCTTCGGCCTCGAGTTTTTCGCGGATGGCCTCGGCGCCGCCGGGATACTTCGGGTTGATTTGGCCGTCGCTCTTGAGCGTGCGCCAGTACGGCGTGATGCGTTTGCGGCCCTGCCGGGCCATCTTGTCGGCGGCGTGGGCGGCGATCCACGAAAAAATGCCGGTGGTGATCGGGCAGGCGAAGTCGGTCTTGTGTTTTTTGGACAGCGCAGCACGCAGATCGTTGATGGTGGTGAGTCTGCCCTTGGGCACTTTTTTCATCAATGCATCGACCTCGATCGGCGCCGGAATGACAAAGCGGCCTCCGCCGAATTTCTTGGAGAATTTGCCGTCACCACTGTCGCCGTACTTGGGCAAATCCTTGGAGTCATGGAGCTTAGCTGTCCAGTTGACGCTGACTTTCTTTACAGGCATGACGGCAAAATCGTGTCTGAAAAACCCGAAAAAGCAATTCAAACTCCCTAAAAAAATCCTTGCCAACAGCCGATTTTTGGCCAACTTTTCCCCCGATAACGAGCCATGAAAAAAACAAGACACGTACTCCGGGCAGTCAGGGCGTTCACCTTGATTGAGCTGCTGGTGGTCATCGCCATCATTGCCATCTTGGCTGGGTTGCTTTTGCCGGCACTGGCCAAGGCCAAGGCCAAGGGCGTGCAGACGGTTTGCCTGAACAACCTCAAGCAGTGGGGTCTGGTCTGGCAATATTACACCGATGACAACGAGGGCTACTTCAGTCAAGGAATCGACGTAAAAAACATGAGCGGCTGGTGGCGCGGCGAGTGGGTGGCGTCGCTGGAAAAATTTTGGCGCAAACAGGACATCCTGCTTTGCCCGACGGCCAAGCTGGCTCGAAGCAACCGAACCCCAAATTATATGCTGAAGCCGGTGAATAAAAACCAGCGGGATCAATGGGACGCAGTCGGCAGTTGGAATGCCTCCTTCAAGCACGGCAACATCTCGAAAGAGAAAATCCCCACCCGGGCCAGTTACGGCAACAACAACTGGCTCTACAATGCGCCGCGCGATATTCAGGGTCGGCGCAAGGCGTGGCATTGGCGCACGATCAATCCTTCTGGCCATGACCTGCACAACATCCCGATGTTCATGGACATGATGTGGCGCGGCGGCGGGCCGTTCCGGGCGCGCATGTCGCCGCCGACTTACAACGGCGAGTGGAGCGGTTACAACGCAGAGATGAAACACTTTGCCATGGACCGGCACAATGGCGGTATCCAGGGCGTGTTCATGGATCATTCCGCACGGCACGTGCCGATCAAGAAATTGTGGAAGCTCAAGTGGCACCGAAATTACGACATGGCCTTCAAGCCGGCCTGGCCAAGGTGGATGGCCGGGTTCTCTGAGCATTGATTCTTCCCACACCAACCAAACCAAACGAAGCCCGGGCGTCATGCCCGGGCTTTTTTTGCGCTTGGCCAAGCGCTTGCCATGGGCCGCCAAGTGCGGTTGAATCCGTCGCAGCAAGCCAAGTTTGCCAATGAGCACCCATCACATTTCCCGCCGAAACATCATCAAGGCCGCCGCCGGCACGGCGCTGGCCACGACCGCCGCATCGGCGCAGGCACAGTTGATCCGCGACGCGGCAACCAAGGAGTTCAAAATCAAAAACAAACGCATCCGCCAGTCGATCATGGGTTGGACCTTCAACCCCATGCCCACCAACGAACTCATCGCCACCTGCGTGGACATCGGCCTGACCGGCATCGAGGGCATCAGTCGCCAGTTTTATCCGGCCGCCCGCAAGGCTGGACTGGAAATCTCACTCGTTGGCAGTCACGGCTTCGGCAAAGGGCCGAACGACCCGGCCAACCACGCGATGTGCATCAAGAAACTGACCGACGGCATCGACGTCGCCAAGCAGTTCGGTGCCAAGCGCGTCATCACATTCGTCGGCATGGAGACCCCCGGCATCGACCGCGACCAAGCCAAGGCCAACTGCGTCAACGCGTGGAAACAAGTCATCGGCCACGCCGAGAAAAACGGCATCACGATCTGCCTCGAACACCTCAACTCGGTGGACGACAGCCACCCGATGAAAGGCCATCCCGGCTATCAGGGCGACGATCTCGACTTCTGCATCGAGTCCATCAAGCAAGTCGGCTCGCCGAACCTCAAGCTGTTGTTCGATATTTATCACGTGCAAATCATGCACGGCGACATCATTCGTAACATCCGCAAACACAAGGAATACATCGGCCACTACCACACCGCCGGCAATCCCGGTCGCGGCGAACTCGACGACACGCAGGAAATCAACTACCCGGCCGTGATGCGCGCCATCCTCGCCACCGGCTTCGACGGCTTCGTCGCGCAGGAGTTCATCCCCAACTGGGACGACAAAGTGGCCGCTCTCCGGCACGCCGCCGAAGTGTGCGACGTGTAGGCCAAACGCTGGTTGGGACGGCTGTCCCAGCCGTCTGCAACGAACCCGAAACGGCCGGCTCGGAGAGCCAGCCCCACCTCGCCAAGCGGGAGTTCCGCCTTTCACGACGGGGTGATTTTCATTAGCCTGCCGCGCATGCGGTTCATCCGTGACATTCACGCTGGAAAGGAGGCCAGCGGCAAGCCAACGATCTCGTTCGAGTTTTTTCCGTTCAGGACCTCCGAGGGCGAGGCGACTTTTTTCGGCAAGACACTCCCGGCGCTGATGACGGCCAAGCCGGATTACGCCTCCGTCACTTACGGTGCCGGTGGCAGTACCCGCGAAAAAACGTTCGAGATCGTCGAGCGCATCCAAAACGATTTCGACCTCACCACAATGGCGCATCTCACCTGCATCAAACACACGCAGGCGGAGATCGGCGGCATCCTCGACGAGGCGGCAAATCGCGGCATCCAAAACATCCTCGCCCTGCGCGGCGACCCGCCTCCCGGCGAAAACTGGGCGCAGACCGAGGGCGGCTTCGAGTACGCCTCCGAGCTCGTTGCGTTCCTCCGCGAGCGCGGCGGCTTCGGCATCGGCGTGGCCGGTTTTCCGGAGGGGCACATCGATTGCGCCGAGGGCCGCGAAGTGGACTGGCCGCGGCTCGTTGGCAAAATAAACTGCGGCGCAGACCTCGTCATCACGCAGATGTTTTTCGACAACGTCGACTACTTCCGGCTCGCCGATTTTCTGGAAGGGCAGGGTGTCGCGGCGCCGCTTTTCCCCGGCATCATCCCCGTGGCCAACGCCGGGCAGATCAAAAAATTCAGCGCCCTTTGCGGCGCGACATTGCCGGAGGCGTTTGCCTCGCGACTCGACGAATTGGGCGACGATGCCGACGCCGTCCGCGAGTACGGCATCGAGTACGCCACCGCCCAATGCCGCGAGTTGCTCGATCGCGGTGCGCCCGGTTTACATTTTTACACGATCAACAAAAGCAACGCCGTGCTTCGCATCTTGGCCAACCTCGGTTTGGCTTGAGGCTTCGGCTTCAACGATGAGTTTTCGCTTGATCCAACTCCTCTGCGCCCTCGCCGCCGCTTGGCCAAGCGCTGGTTTCGCGGCCAAGCCGGAGTTGTTCGACGGGTTGGCCGTCACGTTTCAGTCGGCAAACGGCGGCCAAGCGGACACGACGGTGCGCCCGCACTTCGCGATTTACGTCCCGCGCGGCCAAGCGCCGACGCCGTTTGTTGCGCCGGGCGCGTTCACCGCCGAGTGGGCGGGCGTCATCCAGCTCGACCTCCGCGACCGGTTCGTTTTTCAGGCTAAATTGAACGGCAACCTTAAAATTGAACTCAACGGCGCAGTCGTTTTGGAGGCGGCCTCCGACGGGGGAACGACCGAGCCAACCAAGCGCATCCGGCTCAACTCCCGCAGCAACACGCTGAGGGCGACTTACACTTCGCCGCCCGGGGGTGACGCGTTTTTTCGGCTGTATTGGGCGACGCCCGACTACGCCAACGAGCCAATCCCGGCCAAGTTTTTGAAGCATCCTCCGAGCGACCGCTTGGCCAAGGGTGCGGCATTGCGGCGTAGCCGCCAACTCGCCGCCGAGCTTCGCTGCTTTTCGTGTCATGCCGCCGGCGTCCCCGCACGCGGCATGCCGGAACTGGCGATGGACGCCCCGGCATTCGACGGCATCGGCTCGCGGCGCGACGCGAGCTGGATGGCGCAGTGGATACTCAACCCGGCGAAGCTGCGTCCGCAAGCCACGATGCCGTCGCTACTGCACGGCGCTGCCGATGACGCCAACGCGATCGCCGCGTTCCTCGGTTCGCTAAAATCCGATGACAACACTCCCGGCGAAAAAGTGGACGCGGGGAGCGCCGGGGCGGGCCAAAAACTATTCGCGGAACTGAACTGCGCCGCGTGCCACACGAGTGCCGGGCAACTGGCGGCGGCGGGCAAAGTCGCGCTTGGCCAAGTGCGGTGGAAGTTTGGCCAAGCCGGTTCGCTGGCAGTGTTCCTGCAAAACCCGCAGGCGCATTATCGCTGGAATCGCATGCCCAACTTTGGCCTCAAGCCGGACGAGGCCGCCGCGCTGGCAGTGCATCTTTTTGAATCGGCCGGCTTGGCCAAGCGCGACGGTTTGGTGGCCAACGCGGCGTCCATCGTCAAGGGACGCAAGCTGGTTCAGTCCACCGGCTGCCTGAACTGCCACGCGCTTGAACTTGAAAACCAATTCTCTGCGCCAGTCATCGCCGACTTGGCCAAGGGCTGTCTCGCCACCGAACCCGCGAGCGCGCCGAGGTTTGCTTTCAGTGAGAGTGACCGTGCGGCACTGCGGCTGTTTCTGCGCGAGGGCCGGGCGTCGCTTGGCCGAGTGAGCTTGGCGGAGTTCGCGCTACGGCAGTCAACTGACTCGAACTGTGCGAATTGCCACGGGCAAGTGGCGTTGATTCCGTCATTCGATGTGCTTGGCGGCAAACTGAAGCCGGAGTGGGCCGGGCGTATTTTGGCGGGGGAATTTGCTAAGCGGGCGCGGCCGTGGTTGGCGGCGCGCATGCCGGCGTTTCCCGCGCGGGCGGACGGCTTGGCCAAGGGCTTGGCCCTGCTAAACGGCCATCCGCCGGTGACGCCGCCGGGCACGCCGGTCGATCCGGAGAAGGCCAAGCTCGGCCGCAAACTGGTTTCGGCCAACGGCGGTTTTTTCTGTTTTAGCTGCCACGGGATCGGCGACTTGAAGCCGGCGCAGGTGTTCGACGCGCAGGGGATCAACTTGGCGCGGGTCGGCGAGCGGTTGTTGCCGGACTATTTTAGCCGATGGATGCGAAACCCGCTGCGGATCGATTCTCAAACCAAGATGCCGGCCTATTTCAATCAAGGCCAAAGCGCTCTTTTCGATGTGCTGGACGGCGATGCGGAGCTGCAGATCAAGGCGCTTTATCACTATATTTTGCAGGGCAGTGCGATGATTCCGCCCGGGCAGCCGGAAAAGTAGATTTTTTTCTAAAGAAACGGCTCGAAATGCCGAGTTAACTCTTGGAACGGATCGAAGGGATTTTGATTTTGTTCCGCCGGCTGATTCAAAGGCCGGTTACCCGGCTGCCGTCCAACGGCTTGTCGGTCTTCGACACACGGAAGTGTCACACCCAACACGGCGTAAAAGTGCGCCAGCAGTCATGCGTGTGTCGAACGAACATTTTGATGGTGACAACGGGATTCGCCCGTTCCCCGGCAAAAGGGAGGCGGGTGTCGATCGGGATGCTGCTCGGCCCGCGCGTGTGGATGGGTCGTTCCGCGGTAGGGTGGACTGGTCGCGGGCAGAGGCACAGGCCGAGGCGGAGTTTTCCGTCCAGCGTGACCGATTGATCCATCGTCTCCATGACCGTGACTACCCGTATCCCCAAGTGATCAAACAGCTCGCCAAGCTGGTGGCGGGGAATTTCAATTGATTTTTCGGCTTGCACGCCGTATTCACTGCGGCGCTTCAAATGAGTTTACAGGGAAAAACAGCATTGGTGACTGGCGGTGCCCGGGGGATTGGCCTTGGAACGGTGCAGCGTCTCATGCGGGAGGGGGCGCGTTGTGTGATTTGGGATCGTGACCCGGTGGCGATCGACGCAGCCAAGGCCAAGCTGGCTGACGCCGGTGAGGTGACGAGCGACATCGTCGAGTTGGCCAAGCCGGAGTCGGTCGAGGCCGCGGCTGGCCAAGCGCTTGGCCGCCATGGGCACATTGACATTCTCGTCAACAACGCCGGCATCGCGGGAGTCAACAAGATGCTATGGGAATGCACGACACAGGAGTGGCGCGACGTCATGGAGATTGACCTGTTCGGCGTGTTCCTCTGCTGCCGCGCGTTCGTGCCGGGAATGATCGAGGCAGGCTGGGGCCGCATCGTCAACGTCGCCTCGATCGCCGGCAAGGAGGGCAACCCGACGGCTTCCCATTACAGCGCCGCCAAGGCCGGCGTGATTGGACTGACCAAGTCGCTGGGCAAGGAGTTGGCCGACACAAACATCCGGGTGAACTGCATCACGCCGGCGGTGATCGAGACGGAGATTCTCGAGCAATGCACGCAGGAGCACATCGACTACATGGTGTCGAAGATCCCGATGGGGCGCGTTGGCCAGGTGGACGAAGTGGCGGCGATGATTGCCTGGCTCTCGTCGGACGAAGTCTCGTTCAGCACCGGAGCCGTGTTTGACATCTCCGGTGGCCGGGCAACGTATTGAAACCGAATGCGCTTGGCCAAGCGGGGAGGGTAGGGACGGCTGTCCCAGCCGTCCGCGACAGACTCGGCGCGCTGGGGACAGTACGCCCTACCTATCGCCCGGCCAAGAGGGACCGAAATCCGCCGTTACGATTTCTTGTTTTTGTAGCTGGCGACCACGCGCTCGCTCAGGGCGATGTCGGGGTCTTTGGCGAACGATTCGTCCAGTTCGAACTCCGTTTTTCCGGTGTTGCCGGAGATCAGCTTCAGGCCGAAATGCAGGTCGCGAAAGTGAACCTTGCAAAAATCATACACCGAAAGGGAGGACTTCCCGGCCAGGCTGGACAGGCGTTTGCGTGCATCCGCCGTGAAGCTGATGGCCAACCCGTGCTGCTCGGAGAACGCGCCGGCGAACTGTTTCAGCGTGTCGTCCACCTCGGCCGCCTCCTGCTCCGGCGCGTTGTCCAGCAGCGTTTGCAGCGCGGCCTGGGGATCATCGACCAGCGCGTTATCGACGGCGAACTCCCTCACGCGCGAGCTGGGCAACTCGAACTTCAGGTCGCGGAAGACTTTTTCGCAGACCGTCATCAGGCCGCGCGCGCCGGTTTCCTCGTCGATCGCTAACTCGGCGATGCGCCGCAGGCCGTTGTCCTCGAACTTGGTGTCGATTCCGTAGGCGGCGAACGACTGTTTGTACTGCCGGATGATGCTCCCCTCGCTGGTCTTGAGAATCTGCTCGAGGTCATCGACGCTCAACGGGTGGCAGACGACGCGCACCGGCAGGCGGCCGATGAACTCTGGCTCAAAGCCAAACTTGATGAAATCGGGCGTCCTTGCGTGTTCAAGAACGCGGTTGCCCTCGACTTCGTCCTGCGTCCCGGCGGCGAACCCGATGGAGGATTCCTTCAATCGCCGGCTGACGATTTTGTCGAGATGGGCAAACGCACCGCTAACGACGAAAAGAATGTGGCGCGTGTTGATGGTGTCGCCCTCTTTTTTGCCACCGCGCATGCCCTCCATCATCGCCTGGATTTGGCCGGCCATGTCGTGCTGCGATCGCGCCGGCACCTCGGTTTCCTCCATCAGCTTGAGCAGCGTGGTCTGCACGCCTTGGCCGCTCACGTCGCGGCCGCCCTGTTGCTCCGACGAAGAGGCGATCTTGTCGATCTCGTCGATGTAAATGATGCCGTACCGGGCGCGCTCGACGTCGCCATCGGCCTGCCGGACGAGATCGCGGACGAGGTCCTCGACATCGCCGCCGATGTAGCCGGTCTCGGAGAACTTGGTCGCATCGGCCTTGACGAACGGCACGCCGATCAGCTCGGCGATGCTGCGGATGAGATATGTTTTGCCGACGCCGGTCGGGCCGATGAGCATCACGTTTTGCTTTGTGTAATGGCGCTGTTCCTCGCCGTCGAAGGCCTGGCGCACGGCGTTGTAATGGTCGCACAACGCCACGCTCAGCACTTTTTTGGCGTCTTCCTGCTTGATGACGTAGCGGTCGAGGTGCTCCTTCACGTCGCGCGGCTTGTAGGCGAACTCGAAATCATCCCGGGCGGGTTCCGGTGCGGGCTCCGGAATGGTGCCGGACGGATCGGCACCGGCAAAGCCGGGCGTGCCGAACGTCTTGAACTGTTTCTGCAGGAAATCCTGCATCTGTTTCTGAAATTCGTCGGGTGATGTGGGGCCACTCATATTCGTTTCCTCCGGCACTGTATCAAGCGCCTCCAAAAATGTAACACATCAACCGCTTTTTTGAAGAAAAATGACAATTCGCCTGCGAGCCGCTACTGTGGCCCGGCCAAGCGCTTGGCGAAGCGATGCCGGAATTTTACGACACACACGCTCATTTGGATTTCCCCGACTTCCGCGAGGAGGCGGATGCGGTGGTGCAGCGCGCCGCCGAGGCCGGCATCTCACGCATCGTCACCATCGGCACGGAGCGGGAGAGCAGCCGGCGGGCGATCGACTTGGCCAAGCGCTTCGACGGCGTGTTCGCGGCGGTGGGCTGGCATCCCAACGACTGCCTCGCCGCGCCGGACGATGTGAGCGACGAGCTTGAGCGCTTGGCCAAGGCGCCGAAAGTGGTGGCCATCGGCGAGATCGGCATCGACCATTACCGGCTGCCGAGCACGCGCGGCGGGTCGGCGGCCGATGACGAGGCATTCATGGCCCGGCAGGTTTCGCTGTTCCAGCAGCAGCTCGAGGTCGCGGCCAAGCTTGGCCTGAACGTGGTCGTGCACCAGCGGGCGGCGTTCGAGGCGTGCCTCGAGATGTTCGAGCCGTTTGCGGACCAGGTGCGGGGGGTGTTTCATTGTTTCGTGAACGACCCGGAAGAGGCCAAGCGGGTGATCGAGTTGGGGTCACTGGTTAGTTTCACCGGCATTTGCACGTACAAAAATGCGGCTGAAGTGCGGGAGACGCTGGCCTCGGTGCCGCTGGACAAACTGATGCTCGAGACCGATGCGCCGTTCCTCGCGCCGGTGCCGTACCGTGGCAAACGCTGCGAACCGGCCTACGTGCGGGAGATAAGCCAAGTGGCCGCCGAGACGAGAGGGATCGGGTTGGAGGAATTGGCCAAGGCCACCTGTACGACCGCCCGGGGCTTTTTCAAGGGGCTGGAATAGTCGATTTTTTCCGCAAAAATCGCGTGATTTTTGGGGGAACAGGGGTTAGCTTTCGCCGCCATGTGGATTTATCTGCTCATCGGCCTGCTTTTCCTGATCCTTGCGCTTGAGAGTTATTTCAAGGGCGGCGTCAACGCCCTGGTTACTTTGCTCGGCGTGATTTTGGCTGTGAACCTTTCCGGCTGGTTCGGTTCGATGGCGTTCCAGTGGATGGGCGACAATTGGTGGCCGCTTGACGCGCACCCGTTCTGGAACCGCGCCGTGCCGGTCGTGGCCGGCTTCGTCACACTCGTGGTGATCTTTTCGATCCTCGGCATAGTGGCGAGCATCATGTTGCGCAAACGGCTGGAGGCCCAATGGGAGGAGTACCGGCTGGAAAACTACAAGAGCATGAACCGCAAGTTCGGGCTGTGCATTGGGCTGATCACGGCGACCGTTTACTCGGTGATGTCGCTGACGCTCATTTACCAGCTTGGCAACTTCACTGGGCCATTCAAGAACGACTCCGATCCCCGGCTGCTGAAGACGCTGAACGAGGCACGCGAGCAACTCGACAACACGCCGTTCATCAAGTTGGCGGCCGCGTACGACAACACGCCGGAACTTCACTACGAGGTTCGCGACACTCTGGTTCTGTTGTTGAACAATCGTGCAAAAACCCTCGAGGAACACATACGCGCCTACCCGGGCTTCTACGCTCTGGCGGCAACCGATGAGATCAAGGACCTGCTGGGTATCGGGGAGGATGAAGAGGTGGAGGAGGAGGAAGAAGATCCGTATGGGGATGCGGGTGGCGGAGATGATTCGTCCGGCGAATCCCTCTACGACATGTGGAAGAATCAAGGCGGGGGGCTGTCACTCATCAAATTGCTCGGCAACAGCGAGGTGGTCTATGCCGTCAACACCCGGTATGAGGAGTTGAAGGCCATCGAGCCAAATTCTGATGAGGAAAAGAAGCTCTTGGCGTTCATGCGGGACATTCGTCATTTCTTCGACACCGGCGTGTCGGAGCTTTACGGCAGGGACGCCATTGTCGGTCGCTGGATATTTGCCCCGAATGTTTCCCTGCGTGAGAATAAAAAGACCCGCACTTCCATTACAGTGGATGAGATGAGGGGCATACAGGTCACGGTTGGAAAGATGCGGCGTGTGACGCTGCAGATATGGCCGGAGGCGGATCGAAACCAAATCCGAGTCGATGGCCTGTCCGTTGCCGGTGCCTACGATCAAGTCCTCAAAAAACTGCGTACGGTTTATCAAAAGGCCGTTGATGACGGGGATGTCGATGACGATTCCTTCGGCTACGGGTCGGGCTACGGGGGCTACGGGGGAGGCACCTCGCCGTCCGGCCAGCCCAGAGGTTATAGTCAGCCTGTTGGATTTGAAGAAACATACGGAACGCAGGAGGGAGAGGGTAACAATCAGGGCGAAATTGATGAAGTGAATCGGATGCTGACCTGGATTCAGGCCACGAATCCCATCTGGCTGCCCACGGAGCTCAACCAAAGCATGCTCCGTGGCCAAACCACGCGGATCGGCTCCGGCAAATGGGAAGGTTCCGGCATCCGTTACCAGGTCAGTGTCAAGCCGGACAAGGTCGAGTTGAGCGGGGAAGCTGTATTCCTGAACATGAGTGTGAAAGCCGAATGGCCTGTTCGCCTCGGCAAGCTCAAGACAACCATCGTGAAGGGCCGGCTGCATGTCCAATCCGGAGAAGACGTGTTTGTCTTCACGCGCTATTGAGGTCGTCCATCGGCGGTCAAAAAGGGAATCGTCTGCAAGTGCCTGCCGGTGTTTTTAACGCGAAAAGAATCCCGGAGGGATTCCGTTTTAAAGCCCAAGGTTGCAGCCAAAAGGATGCTACCTTGGGTTGAAACACGCATAAATCGTATCAACCCTGAAGGGGTTGCACGAGGCGTTGCCGTTTTGTTTCCCATGCGAAACCCCGGCGGGGTTTTTCCGGTTTCGGGACGATAACCCAAGGTAGAAACTGCGTTTCAAACCTTGGGCTGTGCGACGAAATCCCTTCGAGATAATAAAACCGGCAATCGATCCCATGCGCTTGGCCAAGCGGCAAACCGTTTGGATGGGAGGGGCAAGTTCCACCTTGCCCCATTTCAAATTTTAATTGGGAGCGAGGTGGGACTCGCCCCTCCCCGGATTAATGTTTGAGCTTCTCAACGGTGTTGGAGGCGGACTTGTCCTGATAGAAGGAGGGATCGACCTTGGCCGGGCGGGGGGCCAGTCCGGCGCCCGGGTTGATGAGAATACGCGTCGGCTCTGCCCCGCTTTTGTTCAGCGGCAGACCGCTGCCGGCAAGTGCGTTTTGCGCTTGGCCAAGCGGGTCGGCGGCCGGTTTTTCTTCGGCTTGGCCAATGGGCTCAGTTTCCGTTCCGGCCAAGTTGGTGCCTTCATCCAGCGCGAACAAAACTCCCACGCCGATGACGGCAGCGAAGATCGCCGCCGCCGCCCGCAACGGATCGACCTGATCGTTGAGCCGCTCCCAAAGCGTCGGCTTGGGCGCCGGTTCCTCGAGCCGCGTCAGCACTTGGTCGGAGAACTGATCGAAAAAACCTTCCCCCGGTTTTTCCTTTTTTTTTGAAGCCAGCAGTTTCTGCAGCTTATCGAATTCTTTTGGGTCGGATTCCATCACGGTTTCAGGTAGTCGGAGAGGAGCGCCTGCAGTTGTTTGCGGGCGTAGTAAAGTCGGGTGCGGACGGTGTTGGTGTTGCAGTCCATGATTTCGCCTATCTGTTCGTGCGGCAGACCCTGCACGTCGTGCAGCGTGACCACGAGCCGATGGTTTGCAGACAGCTTTTGCAGGGCAGCGTTTAGGACACCCTGAAGTTCGTGGAGGTCGATGTCCCGTTGCGGCGTGTCTTTCGAGACGAGGCCAAGCAACTGCTCGCCGCTGTCCCATTCCTCGTCCATCTGGTTGATGCTCAAAATCACGCGCCGGCGTTTCGAGCGGATGAAGTTGATGGTGTTGTTGACGGCGATCCGGTAGAGCCACGTGAAGAATGCGGAGTCACCCTTGAAATTCTGAATCTTGCGGAAGGCCTTGATAAACGTGTCCTGCGCCAGGTCGGCGGCGTCCTCGTGGTTCGAGGTCATGTGGTAGATGGTGGCGTAGATGCGTTCCTGATACTGCCGAACCAGAGCGTCGCAAGCCTCCATGTCGCCTTTGCGGGCGCGGCTTACGAACTCTTGCTCATTCCATTCCGGCATGGTCTCGCCACCTTTTGCCAGGGAAACGGTGGAAGGGGATTCCAGCATTGGATTGACCCGGTACTCAACTAACCCCCAGCCCCGCCGATTGTTGCGCCAAAAAGCGGGTCAACTCCTCGAGGGCATCACGGTGGCCGGAATCCCCGACCGCGCCCAGCGCTTCGCGGGCATCGGCCAGACACGACTCCAGCCTCGACTGGGATTGTTCCAGTGTATTGAACTCCGACAGCCAGCCGCGCAGGATGTTCAATTGATCGGCGTCCCAGCGCCCGATCATTTGGCCAAGCTGGGTTGCGATTTCTGGCCCGGCCTGTTCGCACAGTAAAATCACCGGCAGTGTCGCCTTGCCGCTGGCGATGTCGGTGCCCAGCGACTTGCCGGCCTCGGCCTCGAAGCCAAACAAGTCGAGGCAGTCATCGTAAACTTGATAAGCCGTACCCAGCGCCATGCCGTACTCGCGCAGCGCCCGTGTCTCCCGCGCAGCGCCCCCGGCGAGCGAGCCGCCCAATTCGCACGCGAGCGCAAACAACTCGCCGGTTTTCATCCGGAGCATTTTGAAATAGTCCGCCTGGCCAAGCGCGAGGTTGCCTTGGTGGTTGTTCTGAAGAATCTCCCCGGAGCAGACGGTGCGCGTGGCGGTAGAGACGGCGCGGCAGACATCCGTGGTCGGAAACTCCGCAGCCAGTCTCAGCGCGTTCGCAAACAGGCAGTCGCCAACGAGCACCGCCGTGGTGTTGTCCCACTTGCGGGCGAGTGTCGGGCGGTTGCGCCGCACTTCAGCCCCGTCCATGATGTCGTCGTGCAGCAGCGTGGCCAAGTGCACCATCTCGATGATCACCGCCGCCTTGATGACGGAGTCGTTCCAGCCGCCGACGCAGTTTGCCGCCAAGCCGGTCAGCGTGGCGCGTAGCTGCTTGCCCTGGTTGGCCAGGGCGTACTCCGCGTACGGCGCGATCTCCGGGTCGAACGCCGCGACCTGACCGGCCAGTTGCTGCTGCACCCCGTCGAGGAACGGCACCACCGACAGGGCAATCTCCTGCCACTCGACGATGGTCTCCTGAGCGATGGGGGCGTCCGGAAGCGGAGTCGTCTGGGTTCCGGTTGCTAACATTCCGGGCAAAAGCTACCGATTGGCCAAGGCCAAGTCAATCGCCGCCCGCCTGGCCAAGCCGGCGGTAGTGGATGATGTCGAAGTCGTCCGACTCGCGGAGCCGTTCCCCGGCGTCAAACATCAGCTCGAACTCCGGGAAAAAGGCGTCGCCCTCCACTTCGCGCTTCACCACGGAGAGAAACAGATCGGAACATTGGCCAAGCGCCTGGGCATAAACCTGCGCGCCACCGCAGATGAAAACCGTTCGGTCGCCGAGATCGTCCGTTTGGCCAAGCGCGTCGAGACTGCCGATCGTGCGGACGCCGGAGACCGAGTCGGCGCGTCGCGTTAGCACGATCGTTTCGCGGCCCGGCAACGGGCGGCCGATCGACTCGAACGTCTTGCGCCCCATCACCAGCACGTGCCCCATCGTCGTCTGCTTGAACCACGCGAAGTCCTCCGGCAAATGCCACGGGATCGTGTTGCCGGAGCCGATCACCCGGTTCAGCGACATCGCCGCGATGGCTTTAAAGGGCAGGGCAGCCATCATTCAAACGGCGATCGGCGCCTTGATCGACGGATGCGGGTCGTAGTTTTGCAACTCGAAGTCGTCGAAGCGAAACGAGTAAATGTCTTTCACATCCGGATTGATCACCATCTTCGGCAGCGGCCTTGGCGCGCGCGCCAGTTGCAGCTTGGCTTGGTCGAGATGGTTCGAGTACAGGTGCAGATCGCCGAACGTGTGAATGAACTCGCCCGGCTTCAGTCCGCACACCTGCGCCACCATCAGCAGCAACAGCGAGTACGACGCGATGTTGAACGGCACGCCGAGAAACAAATCCGCGCTGCGCTGATACAACTGGCAGCTCAGCACCCCGTCGCACACGTTGAACTGCACCAGCGCGTGGCACGGCGTGAGCGCCATCTCGTCGAGTTCGCCGGCGTTCCACGCGCTGATAATGTGCCGTCGACTATTCGGGTTGTTTTTCAACCCGTCGATCAGCCGGTCAACTTGGTTCACCGAGCCGCCGTCCGGCGTGCGCCAGTCGCACCATTGCGCCCCGTACACCCGGCCGAGGTCGCCGTTCTCGTCCGCCCACTCGTCCCAA
>CAUZVJ010000012.1:0-18028 GCA_963583225.1 Verrucomicrobiia bacterium | reverse complement strand
GCCGAGATCGTCAGCAACGATGATGACAATATTGGGCTTCTTCGCCGCACCGACGGTGGCCGGCTTGGCCAAGGGCAACAACGAAAAAACTAACAAAAAGATGGAAACAAAAACGCGAGTCATAATTTTCAATTGTACCGCACCGAACATCCGCCGGCGGCACTCCAATTGCAAGCCGCCCTGCCGCTTGGCCAGGCGCCTGGTTGCTTGACCGGCCGGGTGTGGCGGGCGAACGTCCACGGCATGGCTGATACTTCATAAAAACGCAACGCACCGTGGCCGCTCCGGCTGGCGATCGGATTTCTAAGCCTGTTACTCACGCTATTTTTCATTTGGCTGCTTAGCTTCCTGCTCAACGACATCGGCGACCTGCCGGGGCCGGATTACAACGCGATTCAAAAACGCCATGTCCCCCAGGAAAAACTTGGACGAAGCCAACGACTTGGCCACGAAACTTGACGGGGTCGAAAAACGAATCAAGCGACAGGAGGAAATTCAGGGCACGCTTCAGCAAAGCATGAGCAACGCCGAAACAGCGCTCACCAAGATCGCCGACTTGCAGCGACTCAGCATCGAGGGCGGCGGCAAACCGAGCGAAGTCGACCGGCAGGCAATGGAGAATGCGCGTAGCCGCTTTTACACAGCGCAGGACGAATACGAGTCGGCCAACGAGACGATCACCACGCTCAACGACGAACGGCATCAACTCAAACAATCGATCGCAGGCATCGACGCCGAGCTGCGGCAGTTTAAGAACAAGTCGCAAGCAGAGTACAATGACGCCCGGCGCTCGCACGACCTGAATATCGCCTCGCTCAAGCTTGCGTTTGTCGTGCCGCTGCTGTCGCTGGCCGCGTGGCTGGTGAAAAAAGCGCGGCAGCATTTACCAACCGTTCAACAGCGCGGCGTTGGCGGCGACGTTTTGGATGGTGTGGCTCGTGATGTGGGACCACTTCCCCCGAGATTATTTCAAGTACATCGCGATCCTCGCAGCAATCGGCATCCTGGGGGCATTTCTCGCCTGGGCAATCCGCTCATCGGCGCGGCCGCGCAAGGCCACGCTGCTCAAGCGCCACCGCGAGGCGTACCAAAACCATCGCTGCCCGGTGTGCGACTTCCCGATTTTGCGCGAGGCATTCCAACAGGCGGTCTGGAGGTGGTTCGCCATGCCTATCTGGAGCATTACCAAGCGTGGACACAAGCTTCACGGAGAGGCGCCTGGCCAAGCGGAGTCGTCCCGCTACACCTGCCCCTCCTGTGGCGAGGGATTGTTCGACAAATGCGGCGACTTGCGGCGAGGTGACCCAGACGCTGCTGCCTTACTGCAGCGCCTGCGGCCGGGAAAGCTGACTCAGTAAACGTCCCTGAGGTATTGTTTGTCGGCTTTGAGCTGCTTGACCCACGCCTCGGCATCCTCGCGGGATTTGCCGCCCTCCTTCTCGGCAATGGAGATCAGCGCCTCATGGACGTCCTTGGCCATGCGCGAGGCATCGCCGCAAACATAAAACACCGCGCCGTCGCTGAGCCACGAGTACATCTCGGCGGCGTGCTCCAGTATGCGGTGCTGCACGTACACCTTGTGCTCCTGGTCGCGGGAGAAGGCGTGGTCGATGCGCGACAACCTGCCGTCACCGACGTAGCGTTCCCACTCGTCACCGTAGAGGTAGTCGGTCGCGCGGTGCTGGTCGCCGAAGAAGAGCCAGCTTTTGCCGGTCGCGCCGATGGCGTCGCGCTCCTCGACGAACGCCCGGAACGGCGCGATGCCGGTGCCCGGCCCGGCCATGATGATCGGCGTGTCGCCGTCCTCGGGCAGCTTGAAGGTCCTGCTGATGTGCACGTACACCGGCATGGTTCCCCCCTCGCTGACCCGGTCGGCGGTGTAGGTGGAGCAGACGCCCTCACGGTCGCGGCCGTGGCTGTGGTAGCGCACGACGGCGATGGTGAGGTGCACCTCGTCCAGGTGCGCCTTGGGGCTCGAGGCGATGGAGTACAGGCGCGGCAGCTGCTTCCTGAGCGTGCCGCAAAAGTCCGACGCCGACAGCCCCGGCACGGGGAAGTCGGTGAGCATGTCGATGACCTCCCGCCCCCAAAGGTAGTCGTCCAGCGCCGCCTTGTTCTCGGGATCAAGCAGTGACTCGAGTTTCCCCGACTGGGCGAAGGCGTTGTATTTCTTGAGGATGTTTTTCGTGATCCCGTTGATGTCGAGGTCGGACGCGAACGCCTCATTGAGCGGCTTGGTCGCGCCGTCCTTGAGCTCCACCGTTTCGCCAGCGTCGAAGCCGCCCGCCTCGATGACCTGCTCCACCACCTGCGCGGAATTGGTCGGTATAATCGCCAGCGAGTCGCCCGGGCGATAGTCCAGCCCGGAGCCGGCCAGGCACATCTCGAGGTGAATCGTCTCCTTGGCCGAGCCCTCCTTGTTGAGCAGCACCCGCCGCTTGAGGTTGGATGAGAACGGGTTTTTCTTGTCGTAAACCTCCGCAGGCGCGGTGGCCGTGATGATTGAGTTGTCGTCCGGGGCGGTCATCAAATGATCAACGGGGGGGGATTGTGGTGATCGGCGCCCTGAAATCAAGCGCAACATTGCGCTTGGCCAGGCGCTTGGCCTCAGACCGCCTCGAGCCGCCCGCTGCGGATGCTCCGCGCGACCGCGTCGGTGAACTCCATGTAGTGCACTCCATCGGCAAACGTCGTGTGTGTCACGCTGCGCTCGCCCCGGATGGCGGCGACGAAGTCGGCCTCGACCCGCCATTCGCCCCGTTCCCCGTCGGCGATGGAAATTTCGGTGAGTTGCTCGTCGCCTTTGCGGCCGCCAAACAGCCGGTCGCTGGTCAGCCGCAGCGTGCCCTCGCTGCCGAACAGGTAAACCGCGTCGTCCTCCAGCAACGCGGTGACGGCGGACTGCTGCAAGTGCAGTTGCGCGCCGCACTCGAGGTCAGCGACGACATCGAGATGCTCCGGCACCCCGACCGGTTGCGGCTCGCCCGTTTCGTTGAGTCGCTGCGCGGTAAAAGTCTTCGCCCGCGCCAGCACGTTCGTCGCGCGACTCACCCAGCGCACGATGGCCTCGTAGTAAATGCCCATCGCCAGAATATTGTTGCCGCTCAGTTCGGCATTCTGCCGCCAGTGCATTGGCGATTCTCTGTCAAGAAAGCCGCCGCGAATCCGACTCTCCACCGCGAGCAGTTGGCCAAGGAAGCCCTCGGCGATGAGCCGCCGGATGGTCGCGTCGGCAAACAGCGTGATCGGCGACGGCACAACTTGCGAAACCAACTCCGGCTTGGCCAGGCTGGCCTCGAGCATGCGCTTGGCCTCTTCGGCGTTCATCGCCATGCGCGCCTCGGTGAGCACGTGTTTGCCGGCGGCAAGCGCGGCCAGTGTCACCGGGCAGTGCAGATACGGCCAAGTGCCAATAACGATGGCGTTCGTGTCCGGATCGGCAACCGCCTGCTCCCAGTGCCCGTAAGTTTTGCGGATGCCAAAGCGCTTGGCCACGGCGGCCGATGAGGCCTCACTGCGGTTGGCCACACCGACGATCTCCACTCCGCCAATCGCCTGCAGCAGCGGAATGTGCCGGGCCGTCGTATTGGCCCCGGCGCCAACAATGCCTATTTGAATATCACTCAAAATCTAATGCTTTCGTTTCATCCAAAAAACGTTCGAGTTCCTCCCTCGTATACAGCGGTCTCCTCAATGCTCGACTTGGATTTACGAGTCCTCTTTTTGCGAGACGATCCAAAGTAATCGGATTTATCCCAAGCAATTCAGCGGCTTCGGTTCGGGTATAAGCTAATCGTCTCTCTTTTGCTCGATCCGATTTCACCTCACTTTTCGTCACTGCTTTCTTTGTAACATTTCTGGTGGTTTTTTTGGGTCGATTGCCTTCGAGTTTGGTTGCAGGGAATCTTCGCTCGTTTTTTTTGAGCTTGGCCTGCATCGCTTGGCCAAGGTCGATGCCGGCGTCGGCGGCCATAATGAACAGGTAGATTGCGATGTCTGCCATCTCCTCGGCGACGGCGGCCCCGTGCTTGGCCAAGTGCTCGGTGCTTTCCTCGTGCGTCTTCCAGAGAAAATGCTCCTGCAACTCGGCGGCCTCGATCGCCACGGCGGCAGCCACATCTTTTGGTTTGTGAAACTGTGCCCAGTCGCGTGCGTCGCGGAAGGCCAGAATTTGCTCAGTCAATTCCGCGAAGGTCATGGCATGGGTCGGTTACTTTTTCTCGTCGGCGTGACGGCGAAGAATCGCGGTAACCGTTTCGTCCTTGGAATAATCGAGGACGGTCCTGCCGCGTTTGTCTTTGTGCCCGATGTCCGCGCCCCGGCTGAGAAGTTGGCTCACAAGTTCGTTGCGCCGCATCCGCACTGCCCAAAAAAGAGGCGTGACTTGGGAGTTGTCGCCGAGGTTCGGGTTCGCGCCACGGGCGAGCAGATGGGACACGACGGCGTGCTTCTGGCTGCGGACAGCCCAGAGCAAAGCCGTCTTTCCGGTCTTGTCCTGAGCATTGACTTTGACGCCATTGGCCAGGTGATATTTCACGGCATCGATGTCGCCGCTGCCGGCGCTGCGGAAGATGTCTTTTTTCGGTGTCGTGTCTTCCGGTTCCGGGTTGGACTCGACGATGGGCGTTGGCTTGGGAGTTGCCACCGCTACCGGCTCGGCGGCAGGCTTCGGCTTGGGAGTCACTTCGGCCACCGGCTCGGGGGAGGGTGTCGAATCGGCTGGGTTTTGGGACGAGGTGGAACTCGTCCCTCCCGTTGCGGGTGGCTTGGGCTTGGTGGTCGGGGTCAGCACGACGACTGGTGATTTCCCGTTGTCGGCGGTGGCTTCGGAGGCTGGAGTTTGTTCCGGGGCTTGGGAGCCGCACCCGGCCAAGCCGAGTGTCAGCAACAGATTCAGGCTGAAAAATCGCACTTTCATGAACCGCCGTTTTTGCGGAGGACAGCTTGGCCTGTCAAGGTCGGCTTGGTCTTTGCCGCTTGGCCAAGCGCAAAAACCTGCGAATAACAGGCTTTTCTGTGACCTTGCAAAAGGGCGGAATCTCGCTAGACTCCGCCGCCCCCTGGCCCATTCGGCCTCTTTTCCAGTTACCGGAGAAACCACACCACGATTTAATCATGCCAATCGCAACACCGAAGCAGTACGCCGCGATGCTGGACGCCGCCCAACAGGGCGACTACGCCTACCCGGCCGTCAACGTCACTTCCATCACCACGATCAATGCCGCGCTCAAGGCGTTCGCCGACGCGAAGTCCGACGGCATCATCCAGATGTCCACCGGCGGCGGGCAGTTTGCCTCTGGCTTGAACAACAACGACGCCGTGCTCGGCTGCATCGTACTCGCCGAGGCTGCCCACCGGCTGGCTGGGCGGTACGACATTCTCATCGGCCTGCACACCGACCATTGCCAACCGGAGAAAGCGGCCGGCTTTCTCAAGCCGCTCATCAAGGAGACGGCCAAGCGCCGTGCCGATGGCCGGGAGAACCTGTTCCAAAGCCACATGCTCGACGCCTCCATCCTGCCGCTCGAGGAGAACATGGCCATCTCGAAAGAGTACCTCGAGCTGTGCGCCGAAAACGAAATCATCCTCGAAGTCGAGGCCGGCGTTGTCGGCGGTGAAGAGGACGGTTCGGCCGGCACCGAAGACATGCCGGCAGAGAAACTTTACACCACCCCGGAAGACATGCTCACCGTGTACGAAAGCCTCAACGGCATCGGCCGCTACATGTTCGCCGCGACGTTCGGCAACGTGCACGGCGCGTACAAACCGGGCGCCGTCAAGCTGCGGCCCGACATCCTCAAGCAGGGACAGGACGCCGTCATCGGCAAACACGGCGACGCGGCCAAGTTCGACCTCGTTTTCCACGGCGGCAGCGGCTCCGAGAAACATCAAATCAAAGAGACCCTCAACTACGGCGTGATCAAGATGAACATCGACACCGACACGCAATACGCTTTCACCCGCCCCATCGCGGATCACATGATGGCGAACTACGCGGGTGTGCTAAAGATCGACGGCGAAGTCGGCATCAAGAAAGTTTACGACCCGCGCTCCTACCTCAAAAAAGCCGAACAAGCCACGGCCGACCGCCTCATCGAGGCCTGCAACGACCTCGAAAGCACGGGGAAAACGATCTTCGGAACAGTCTAAAAACCGCCCGTTTTCTTTTCGACATTGGAGGGGGCGAATGTCGAACACCGAACAAGGAATGTCCAAGTGTGAAGTGGGGAACAGCGCGAGGGCGGTGGTGGGCTTTTCAGGTTTGTCTTAAAGCGGCGCGTTTCCGAATGGCCCACTTGGGATTTGGACATTCCTTGTTCGACATTGGATATTCCCATTTCCCCATCTTGCGCTTGGCCAAGCGCCTGGCTACTTGCCCATCGAGATGACGTCGCTGTCGCCGCCGGGCTCCACAGCCGCTTTCGGCCTGGCTGCACGCCTGCGGGAGGCAGCCGGCTTGGCCGAACGCGCCCGCGCGGCGTCTTCATCCCGCTCGGTCTCCTGGAATTTCACCGAGACGATCTTGCTGATTCCGTGCTCCTGCATCGTCACCCCGTACAGCGTGTCAGCCATGCTGATGGTGCGCTTGTTGTGTGTGATGATGAGAAACTGAGACTGGTGGAGGAACCGCTTGAGCACACGGATGAATCGGTTGATGTTCGACTCGTCCAGCGGCGCGTCCAACTCGTCCAGCAGGCAAAACGGACTCGGGCTGACTTGATAAATTGAAAACAGCAGCGACACGGCGGTCATCGTCTGCTCGCCACCGGAGAGTAGCGTGATGCTCTGGAGTTTCTTGCCCGGCGGCCGTGCAACGATCTCGATGCCGCTGTTGAGCACGTCCTCCTCGTCCACCAACACAAGATCCGCCTTGCCGCCCTCGAACACCTCGGTGAACAGTTCGCGGAAGTTGGCGCGAATCTTCTCGAACGTCGCCCGAAACATCTCCGTGGTCTCGGCGTCAATCTGCCCGATGATCTCCAGCAACTGTTCCTTGGCCTTGACCAAGTCGTCGTGCTGACAGGTCAAGTGCGCGTAGCGCTCCTCGGTCTCCTTGTATTCCTCGATGGCGACCAGGTTCACCGGCCCCATGCGGTCGAGCCGATCCTGCAACTCGGCGACCCGCTCCCCGACCCGCTCCCAGTCGGTCTCACCGTCGGCGACAACCTCCACCTTCAGGCTGCCGGAATCGTCCTCGATCACCTTGAGGCACTCGGCCTCCACTTCCTGCAAAACAATCTGGTACTTTTCCTGAATCCGCTCGCAGAGATTCTCGGCCATCATGTTGTTTTGAGCCAACTCCACCTCGAGTTTTGAGCGGCGTTCCTGCGAACTGCTCAACTCCTCGCGAATGCTGCGCAATGCCTCCTCGCGCTCCTCGACTTTTTGGTCCGCCTCGGCTTTTTGCGAAAGCAACCCCGTGATTGTGCCGCTGGACTGCTCGCGCTCGACGCGAACCGACTCAATGCGCTGCGTCGAGTCGGTGATCTCTTTTTCGGTCTGTGCCTTTTTGTTCCCGCCCGTTTCGATGTCGCTCCGGCGTTGGACTACGAGTTGCTTGAGTTCCTCGATGCGAACGTTGAGCGGCTCGAGCTGCCGCCGGAACGACGCCAGCAACTGTTCCTCCGACGCCAGCCCGACCTTGGCCTCGGTCAGCTCCGCGTTGGCGGTATCGCGCTTGCCTCGCAGCCCCTCGACCACTCCGGTCACCTCGCCCAAAAGTGTGCTGTTAGCTCCCTCCCTTTCCTCGAGTGAAACCAACTCGGCGGCCAACTGGTCGCGCTTGCCGCTGCCCTCGGTTTCCTGACCGGCGAGGCTCTCCAACTCGAACGTGACACTCTCGATTTTTTGCGCCAACACGCGCTGCGAATTCTCCAGCGCCTTCAGTTCGCCTTCACTCGACGCGATGGACACCTCCTGCTGCCGCAGCTCATTTTGCTCCTGTTGCAAGCCGGCCTGCAATGCGGTTTGCTCGGCCTGCATGTCTCCCTTTTTGCGGCTCTGCTCGTCGACGTTGCCGCCCACTCCCTCGAGTTCTTTTTCCAGTTCGGCGATTTCGTTTTTCCGCGCGAGCAGCGAGGCGGACGCGTTGCCGTTGCCGCGGCCTCCGCTGAACACGCCGTGCCGCGAAAGCAACTCGCCGGCGCTTGTCACAAAATCCAAATCGCGATGCTGCTCGCGTCCGCGCATCGCGGCGTCGAGATCAGGCACGATGACCAAGCGGCCCAGCAACCGGTCGAGTAACGGCTGAACATCGGCGTCGCATCCCACTTGGCCAAGCGCGGCCACGCCGCCAAAATCGCCAAAATCGCCCAGCTTGGCCGCGTCGACCGACGGCGGTGTGCCACCGGAAATCAGGTCGAGCGCAACGATGTCGGCGCGCCCTTTTTTGCCTTCGCTCAGCGACGACAGAATCGACTTGGCATCGGCCGCCTGCCGGGTGATGACCAACTGCAGATGTCGGCCAAGCGCGGCCTCGATGGCGGCGACGTGTTCTCCCGGTACGCGGATTTTATCGGCCAACAAACCAAGCGCGGCCTCGGACTCTTTGATGGCCGCCTGAACCCCGGCGCTGACGCCCTCGTTCGAGGCCTGCAACTGCTGAAGCACGTTGAGCCGCGACCGTTTTTCGGCCTGAACCCTAAGTAAATCATCCAATTCGACGGTCAACTTGGCCAAGCGCTCCTGCAAGTCGGCCAAGCGCTGCTGGCGTTCCTCGACCGTGCCGCGATGGCTTTGGGCGGTGGATTTCCGGTCCTCGACATCGCTTGAAAATTGGCCAAGCCGCTCCCGGAGTTTCGCCGATTCCTCCTCGAGTTGCGTTTTCTCCGACGAAAGTTTTTCGAGCCGAACGGTGTTGCCGCGTTTCTGCAAATCGATCGAGTTGATCTCGTTGCGGACGCGCGTCAATTCCTGCGCGACGCTGTACGACTCGGACTGCGCCCGGCGCAACGCCTCCTCGCGTTGGCCAAGCTCCTCCTCGAGGGCGTTGCACGCGGCCTGTTTTTCATCAACGGCACGACGCTTGTCGCCGACGCCGTTGTCGGCGTCGCCGAGCTTGGCCTGCATCTCGGCTAATTCCTGCTCGGCGTTGCTGCGGCGTTGCTCGGCCTGCGCGATGTCGTCGTGCGCCTTGGCAACGTGTTCGTCCAACTCCTGAATGCGCTCGTGGCTGAACTGGATTCGGCTCTCGAGCCGTTCGAGTTCGGCCTGCAGGTTGGCGCCTTTTTCCTGCGCCTCGTTCACCTGTTTTTCGATCGCACCGCGCTGTTGCCGCGCCTGGTTGATCAGCGCCTCTTCGCGTTCGATCGTCCCGGTAAAATCATCCGACTTGCCCTTGAACTCGCTGATGGCCTTCTCATATTGAAGGATCGTTTCCTGAATCTCCCCGAGCTGATGCCGGGCGAATTGGCTTTCCAGATTTTGGAGTTCGTCCATGAACTCCTTGTAGCGCCTGGCCTTGCCGGCCTGCCGCTGAAGCGAGCCGATCTGCCGCTTGACCTCGCGGATGGTATCGGACACGCGCAGCAGGTTCTGCTCGGTGTAATCGAGCTTTCGCAGCGCCTCTTTTTTCTGCGTCTTGAACCGCGTGATGCCGGCGGCCTCCTCGAACACCGCCCGCCGGTCGTCCGGCTTGCTTGAGATGATCTGGGTGATGTTGCCCTGGGCCATGATGCCGTAGCTGGCCCGCCCCATGCCGGTGCCCATGAAAAGCTGCTGGATATCCTTGAGCCGGCACGCCACCTTGTTGATGAAAAACTCACTGGCCCCGTCCCGAAAAATCCGGCGCGTCACTGTGACCTCGTTATACGGCAAATCGACTCCTGCAGCCTTGAGTTGATCGGTATCAATGCCGCCAAGCGTCAGCGACACCTCCGCCATGCCAAGCGCCTTGCGATGGTCGGTGCCGTTGAAAATCACGTCCGTCATTCCCGAGCCCCGGAGCTCCTTGGCCGATTGCTCCCCCAAAACCCATCGAACAGCATCAGAAACATTGGACTTGCCGCAGCCGTTGGGGCCAACAATCGCCGTCATGCCCGGCTCAAAATCGAGCGACGTTTTGTCCGCAAACGACTTGAAACCAAGAGCCGTGAGGTTCTTTAAATACACGTCGCGGCGAATCAGAGCTAATTCAGCCAATCGAGTAAAGCCAAAAACACAAGATAATGCAGCAGCTTATCTACTAAACCACAATGGGTTGTGCTTTCCGTGGGTCATTCTGCCTCAAGCTATCCACCGTTTCGCTAAACCACAGGCCCCGAACTGGTTGACCCCCGGGCCCTTGGCCAGCACAATCCGCCCGCGCTTGGCCAAGCGCTGCAATTTATGAGCATTGATTCGGTTTATTCCGACCTGACTTTGAAGAATGGAGCCAAAATGGCTCTGTTGGTGATGGACGGACTCGGCGATATCGCCACTGCCGCCATGGATTACAAGACCCCCCTCGAGGCGGCGAGCACGCCCAACCTTGACGCCTTGGCCAAGGAGTCGGCGCAGGGGCGACTGATCCCCGCCGCGCACGGCATCACGCCCGGGAGCGGCCCCGGCCACCTCGGGCTGTTCGGCTACGACCCGCTGGAAGTCGAGGTGGGCCGCGGTGTGATCGAGGCGCTTGGCCTCGGCTTGGAATTGCAGCCAGGCGATGTCGCCGCTCGCGCCAATTTCTGCACGCTCGACGCCGACGGCCTGGTCACCGACCGGCGCGCCGGACGCATCGAGACCGAGTTGTGCGAGGAGCGCTGCGCCAAGCTCTCCGAAAATATCAGGCAGATCGGCGACGCCGAAATCATCATCACGCCGAGCAAGGGCCATCGCTTCGTCATCATCTTTCGCGGGGCAGACCTTGCCGGGCCGTTGAGCGACACCGACCCGCACCGCGAAGGCCTACCGATCGCCGAGTCGCAGCCGGACGATCCCAACTGCCCCAAAGCGCAGAAAGCCGCCAAGCTGATCGGCGAATTTTACGAGGCCGCCCTGCCGCTGCTCGCCGGCTCCGAGCCAGCCAACGGCTTTCTCATGCGGGGCATCGCACATCAACCGGACATCCCGATGTTCGCCGAGCGCTACGCGATGCGTCCGGCGTGCCTTGCGGTTTACCCGATGTACAAGGGCCTCGCCCAACTCGTCGGCATGACCAAGCACGAAGGCCCGCAGACGATCGAGGAGCAGTTTGAAAAATACAAAGAGCTGTACGACGACTACGAATATTTTTTCATCCATTACAAGTACACCGACATGTACGGCGAGGACGGAAATTTCGAGGCCAAGACCAAGGCGATCGAGGACTTCGACAAGGCGTTGCCGATCCTGCTCGAGAAAAAACCGGACGTCATCGCCATCACCGGCGACCACTCGACGCCGTGCGCGCTCAAGGGCCACTCGTGGCATCCGCAGCCGGTGTTGCTGCACTCGGCCAACAGCGGCTCGGACAAGCTCGACCGCTTCACCGAGACGCACGCCAACCGGGGCTCGCTCGGCATCATCGAGGCCAAGCACCTCATCCGCCTCATGCAGGCCAATGCGTTGATGTTCGACAAGTTCGGCGCATGAAAGCCGTCATACTTGCCGCCGGGAAAGGCACCCGAATGGGGGCGCTCACCGACGAGTTGCCCAAGCCGATGTTGCCGGTCGAGGGCCGGCCAATCCTCGAGCACATCATCAGCGGCATTGCCGCGCAGGGCGTGCGAGAATTTTGCCTCATCACCGGCTGGAAAGCCGAGATCATCGAGCAACATTTCGGCGACGGCACAGCGCTTGGCCTCTCGATCACCTACGCGCGGCAGGAAGTGCAGGACGGCACCGGCAAAGCGCCGGAATTGGCCAAGCGCTTCGTCGGCGACGATCCGTTTCTGCTGACTTACGGCGACATTCTCGTGCGCCCGGAAACGTACGCGACCATGGTCAAGCGCTTTGGCCAAGGGGAGTTTTCCGGCCTCATCACCGTGACGCCGGGCGAGGACGTGACCAAGGGCGCGATCAACTTTTTCGACGATCAATTCTATCTCCGCAAAATCGTCGAGAAACCCAGCGAGGAGAAACTTGACCAACTCCGCGCCGACGGCTGGCTGAAGGAAGGCGACCCGATGTGGTACAACGCCGGCATTTACATCTTCCGCCCCGTCGTGTTCGAGCACACGGCCAAGCTGCAAAAGTCCCCCCGCGGCGAGTACGAGTTGACCGATGCCGTCGAAACGATGATCGAGGCCAACGAACCCATCGCCGGCGCAAAAACCGAAGGCCGCTGGATCGACATCCGCGACCCCGAAGTGCTCAAGTCGCTGGGCTGAAGGCCCGGTTTTATTTTTTTTCTAACCGCGAATGGACGCGAAGCAACGCGAATGGAGTGTGGGCATTCCTTCTCCCTAGGGAGAAGGTGGCCGAAGGCCGAATGAGGGTGGGCGGGGAGTTTCAAGTTTTTAGTTTCAAGTTTCAAGAAACGGCAGAAAGGGAGGGGCGAGTTCCACCTCGCCCCAAAAATCGTGGAACGCATTCTCCCTCTCCCCAACCCTCTCCCGCTGGGAGAGGGGAAACATACGCGGCTTGCGTGTGGATTCTGGCGTCTCGCCGGAATCTTTGAGCGGCGACACGTGGCTCGCGGGGACACTACCAAAAAAATATCCTGTTTACCCTGTCCATCCATGTTTGTTTTCATGCCGCCTCCGGGCATTATTCCGCGCCCATCTCAAAGCAGGCGAGTTCGTTGGGGCCTCGAAGGTAGAGGCGGTTGCCGACGATGGCGGGGTGGGACATCGAGTCGGCGCTGGCGTCGCCGAAGGGGCGCAGACGGCTGAGCGGCTTGAATTCATCGGCCGCAGCGTCGAGCAGCAGCAGGTCGCCGCTGTTGGTCCAGGCCAAGATGCGCCCGTTGCCGCCGATCACGTTTGTGTGATCGAAAAACATGTCGTCCTCCGCCACCCAAATTGTTTTCAATCCATTCTTCAAATCGAGGCAATACATCTCGCCGTAGGCCGTGGCGAACACGCGGTCGCCGACGATGACCGGCGAGCAGGTGTCCGGCGCGAGGCTGGCGTTGGCCAGGGTCGGCTTGGGGTTGATTTTTCCATCGGGCAAAAAACCGTGCAGCCGTGTCGCGTTATTCTCGGTGGCGAGCAACAGTTGGCCGGCGTGGATGAGCGGCGTGGTGACGTTGAAGTCCGCCCCCTCGCGCGGCACGAATTCCCACAGCCGCTCGCCGGTGGCCGGGTCCCAGCCGCCGACGCTCGCCGAGTCGTATCCGATAATCTGTCGGCGGCCGCCAAGTTCCCCCAAGACGAACGCCGAATAGGCAGCGGCGTGGCCGGGTGTTTTCCAAATCAGCTTTCCGGTTTTTCGGTCGAGCGCGACCACCGAGGCGTCGCGGCCGCCGGGGTTGATGATGAGTTTGTCATCGACGATCAGCGGTGGCGAACTCGAGCCCCACGTCAGCAGCTTGGCTTCGTAGTCGCGGTAATAATTTGTCCGCCAAACGACCGCGCCGGTGTCGAGCCGCACGCAGTGCAAATCGCCCAGCGCGCTGTGCAGATAAACCAAGCCGTCGTTAACGACCGGTGTCGCGCGCGGCGAGTTGCTGTAATCCATGTCGGCGGCGGCGGCGTAGTCCAGTTGCCAGATTTCGCTGCCGTCGGTGGCGTCGAGGCAGCGGAAAATGTCGCGGGTGGCGTCGCTGTTTTTGTCGGGGATGATAACGCGCGTCGCCGTGGCCGCCGGGCCGGCGACGGCCGGGCCGGTGAGCTTGGCCGACCAGATTTTGCGAAGTTGCTCGGGCAGTTTTTTCGGCAAACTAGGCGCTTGGCCAAGGCGGCCCGGGCCGCGCCAGTCCGCCCACGCCGTCGCTTGGCCAAGCGGCTTGACGAAGCCTTTGGCCGACTCGAGCGCGGCGAGCAACTCCTTCTGCTTGGCCAACGCGGTGACCTCCGCCGCCACGCGCCTGGCCAACGCGTCGTCGGTCGTGCCGGTGCGGAACAACCTCACTCCGGGCACGGGCAGCGTCTTGGCCAGCACGCGCACTGCACCCGGCTCCACTTTGCCGCAACCGACGAGCAGCGGCAGCAAATAGTCCGGCACCACGGCGGCAGCCACCTCGCCGTCGTTCAACGCCAGCACGCCGGAATCGATCGCCCCGGCCGAGTCGAGCTTGGCCGGCTTGGCCAAGCGTGCCTGTTGCATTGCGGCCTTGGCGGCCCGATGCGTCTCGGCCTCTTCCTCCGGGCCAAGCATGACGGCGCGGCCGGAGAGATCGGCGAGACGCTTGGCGGGGTCGCCGGTGCGGACGAGGAACACGCCGCGCTGGGTCGTGCGGCCGTCGCGATCAGTGAGGTCAGCGAGCGGCGTGACTGTCAACTTGAGTCGCTTGGCGTCGAAGCGCACCATCGCGTCTTTGCCGATGATGAAGTCCGGCTTGGAGCGGATGCGGCGCAGCGCGAGGTCGAGGCTTTCCTCGTAAGTGAACTTGAAGCGGCGGCCGATTGTTTGCTCGAGATGCGCGGCGAGTTGGTCGTAGCGGCGTTGGCCAACGCCATCGACGCAGGAGCAGGAAAGCGGCAGCGCGAGCGGATCCATCACAACCACCTGCACCGTCGGCTCGGCCGCCTGGCCAAGCGCGAGCGCAACAAAAAAACCGGTGCGCCGGATCATTTTTTCTTCGCGGCGAGCACACGGATGAGGTTGGCGCGGACGTCCATCACGTAAACGCGACTGGCGTCCGGGCTAACCTCGATCGGGATGTAGCAGGTTTGCGCGGCGAGCCGGCTGCCGTTGTCAAACTCGGTCGTATCGACGTAGCCGACAACGCCGAGGAACTTGCCCCCGGGCGTGTAAGTTTTGATGCGGCCGATGCCGGACTCGGCGGTGTAAAGGACGTTGTCCGGGCCGATGTCGATGTTGACCGGGTTGCAGCACGCGGCGAAGCCCTCGATCCCGGTGCGGTCGCGCTTGCCCCACTTCCCGAGCGGCTTGCCATCGAGGTCGAAACGGTTGACGCGGTGCCGTGAGTTCTCGGCAATGAGCAGCTCGCCGTTCATCACCTGCAGGTCGATGTGGCTGCAGCAGCCATACTGTTGCTCGATGATTTTTTTCGCGCCGGTGAGGTCGCGGTTGAAGCGGTAAATGTCCTCCGTCGCACGCATGCTGTTGCCCATGCCGACCGCGAGAAAAACGTGTTCACCACTGACGAACAACCCGCTGGCGAGCGATTTTTCGCCGCTGAGTTTGTCGATATCGGCCATCGCAGTGCGTTTGCCGCTTTTGTCGTACGAGGCGATTTTGCCGTGGCCGGCGACGTACACCGTACCGTCGTCGCAGGCGTGAATCATCTTCGGATGCGGCCCGTTGTCCGGCATCGGCCACTCGGTTTTGACGCTGCCGTCCGGGCCGATGATGCGGATGCCGTAAGTGTGGTCGAACAGGTCGTCCACCGCGAGCGGCCCACGGTTGCCCCGCCGTTCACCACCCCCGGCGCGACCGCCCGGGCCTCGGCCTCGATCGCCGGGACGCCGGCCCCCAGACTGGCCCCGCGACCGTCCCAAGCGACTCCGCAACTCCCGCGGCAACGCACTCATTATCTTGCGCCGGTCGTCGGAACCCATCTCGCGCAACGCCTCCATGAACTGTCGCGAACTCACCTCGCGGGCCAAGTCGGCGATGTCACCCTCGGTGCCAAACTCCAGAATGCGGGTGATCTCCTCGCCCGACTTTTCGGTGCCCTGCGCTTGGCCACCGGGGCGGCGTTC
Source organism: Verrucomicrobiia bacterium (assembly GCA_963583225.1). Lineage (GTDB taxonomy): Bacteria > Verrucomicrobiota > Verrucomicrobiia > Limisphaerales > UBA1096 > UBA1096. The sequence goes on along the minus strand of CAUZVJ010000012.1, from coordinate 2,300 downwards.
GCGTTGGCCACCGCCACGGGAAGGCCGCACCTCGTCGCCGCTTAACTTGCCGTCGCCGTTTTTGTCGAGCTTGGCCAAGGCCGCCTCAGCTTTCTCGATTTCGTCAGCGGAAAGCTCGCCATCGCCGTCCGCGTCGAGCGCCACCAAAACCGGCAGCGCCCGCATCAAGCCGCCGGGCCGTCGTTCGCCACCGGGGCGGGAGCGACCGCCCCTGCCGCCACCGTCATTTTCGCGCGGCGCGGCAAACTCCATTTTGCCTTCCCCCCACGAAATGCCGACGAGCAAGTCGCCGTCGCGGCTCATCGCGATGGTCTTGATGGTGATCGCCTCGCCGCTGGCGTGTTTGCCAAATTGGATCGGCTCGATCTCGGCGTGCGTGCCTTCCGGCTTTGCATCCTCCGCCGCTTGGCCAAGCGCGGTGCCGAGGCCAAGCGCGGCGAGGCACGCAGAAAGTTTCGTGTAAAAATTCACGACAAGTCGAACAGCCGAAAGGACGCGGTTGTGTGGTCGAGCGCCACGACTTGATCGCCGAGCAGTTCCACCTCGATGCCGCCGTTTTGGCAGGTGGCCAACTCCGCGTCGGTATCGACCTGCTCGTGCTCGGTCACGTCGAACGCCTCCGGCCCGGCGATCACCGCGCGGAACTTCCCGGCCTTGTCGAAGAGCTTGATGCGGGGCTGGCCGCGCTCGGCGGTCACGAACTCGCCACTGCCGGTCACCGCCACGCTCACCGGGTTGCAGCAGCCGGAAAAGCCGTCGAGCCCACGGGAGCGTTTGCCCCAGCGCGCCAGCAACTCGCCGTCGGCATCGTAACGCTCGACGCGGTGCCGGCCCGGATGCGCGACGACCAAGCCGCCGTCGGCCCACGTGATCGGGAAAAACGACTTGGGAACGGCGAACCGCCCGCCCTTGCCACCGGCGATGCGGTCGAGCACTTCTCCGGCGGCGCTGATGCGCCAGATGGAACTGCTGCCGCCGTCGGCCGCGAAAATCGTCCCGTCCTCCGCCACGGCCAAACTGGTCAACGCGGCGCCCTTGGCCAAGCGCTTGGTTTCGGACCGCGTTTTGCCGTCGAGATCGCAGAGCAACACCCGGTTGCGAAGGCCGACGATCAGTCGCCGCTTGGCCACCGCGATGCAGCGCGGCGCCTTGGCGAATTCCATCTGCCGAACCGGCTTGCCGTTTGGCTTGAGCACGGCCACCGCCGAGTCGCCGGCGACGTAAACCAAGCCGTCGGCCACGGTCATGTCGCGCGTCTGCCCGAGGCCGGTCGGCAGCCAGCCGCTTGGCTTGGGACGGGCTGCCCGGGCGGTCGCGCCGGATTGCACCGCCACGCCGATGGCAGCGATGGACTGTGCGCCCCGGCTGAAAAACTGGCGGCGAGAGGGCTGGCAGTCGCCGGAGGAGCAACCGCAGTCGGATGAGGAGTTCGTTTTGGATTTTGACATAAGCTTGATTCGATTTTTCCGCGTGAGCAGGCCAAGACGGCGCAACCAGCCTAATGGTTACAGCGCACAACCTGACGAGCGAAAAACATCCCACGGTTCGCGCCGCCACGCAACAGTTGACAATCGGGCAGGTTCGTTGTGGCATCGGGGCTTCGGAGATTTTTGAACTTATGAAGAAATACAACATTGGCGTTATTGGCTACGGATGGGTGGCCGGCGCGCACATCGACTCGATCAACGCCACCGGCCAAGGGCAAGTCACTGCGGTTTGCTCGTCACGCAAACTTGATGCGGCGGAGCTGAGCGCGAAGCACGGCAGCGAAATTCAGTGTTACACTGACCTCAAAAAAATGCTCGGCGACCCGGCGATCGATGTGATCTCGGTGTGCAGTTACCCGTACCAGCACATGCGCCAAGTCATCGCCGCCGCGAAGGCTGGCAAACACCTGATCATTGAGAAGCCGCTAGCGTTGAATCTGAAAGATTTGCGGGCGATGCAAAAGGCGGTGGCCAAGGCCGGCGTGCAGGCGTGCGTTTGTTTCGAGTTGAGATTCTCGAGTCAGTTCATCGCCACGAAGAGCGTGATCGATCGTGGGTTGCTGGGGCAGATTCACTACGGCGAGGTGGACTACTATCACGGCATCGGCCCGTGGTACGGGCAGTTTCGCTGGAACACCAAGCGCAACGCCGGCGGCAGCAGTTTGCTCTCGGCCGGTTGCCACGCACTCGACGCGCTGCTGCTCTACATGGGCAACGACGTCGAGAGTGTCAGCAGCTACTCAACCGGCTCGGCAAACAAAGATTTCAAAAAATACGAGTACGACACGAGCAGCGTGACGATCCTCAAATTCA
>CAUZVJ010000011.1:0-18266 GCA_963583225.1 Verrucomicrobiia bacterium | reverse complement strand
GGTGTTTATGACCTGCACGCCAATTTCTCACCGGCGATGGCGGCCCACGCCGATTGCCTCGTGGCTTACCGCGAAAATCCCCACGCCGACGCCCGCGACGCTGCCGTTCGTGCTGCCAAGTTGTTGGGCAAGTGCCTCGACGGCGCCCGGCCCTGCATGCACCTGCGACAGGCAAATATCCTCCTCCCGCCGACGGCTACCGGAACGGCTGATGACCCGATGCGAACGCTCGAGGCCGAGGCGCGTTCGATGGAAGGCGGCGATGTCTGGGCCGTCAATGTCGCCGCCGGGTTTGCCTTCGCCGACACGCCGGACACTGGACTGAGTTTTCAGGTCGTCACCACCAGCTCCGCCGGGGCGGCGGAGGAGCGCTTGGCCAAGCTAGTGCGCTTGGCCGGGGAGTTGAGGGGCGGCGTACTGGCGAGTGAAGGCTCGCTTGAGTCCGTCATGCCCCGGCTACGTGAGCCGGTTGGTGGTCTTACCGTTTTGGTCGAGCCGTCCGACAACATCGGCGGCGGAGCGCCCGGCGATGGCACCGGCTGCCTGCGGGCGCTCATTGAGCAACAGATCGAAAATGCCGCAGTCTGCATCAACGACCCAGCGGCGGTGGCGCGCTTGGCCAAGGTTCGCGTTGGCGACAAAGCCACCTTGGCCATCGGCGGCAAAGGCAGCCGACTCGACCTTGGCCCGCTGGAGCTTGAGGTCGAAATGCTCTCGCGCAGCGATGGGCGCTTTGAACTGGAGGACAAACAAAGTCACTTGGCCTCGATGGTTGGCGACTCTGCCAACATGGGCGACTGTGCCCTCGTGCGTCACGCCGGAGTAACCTTGCTGTTGACCAGCCACAAGACCGCGCCGTTCGACCTTGGCCAATGGCGCAGCCAAGGCGTCGCTCCCGAGACTCTCAACGTGATTGTCGTCAAGGCGGCCGTGGCTCACAAACGCGCCTACGATCCCATTACCGCGCGCAGTTTCCGGGTGGACACCCCCGGCCCGTGCAGCAGTCAACTGGATCGATACCCCTACAGGCACCTGAGAAGCGGGGTTAATTTTCTTGCTTTTGACCAACCCTCACCATAAGCCCGTGTTCATCCGTAGCGAGCAAAAGAGGGTTCAATGAGAAGGAACAAATGTCGTCGGGGAGCGTTTACGCTAATCGAGTTATTGGTGGTGATTGCCATCATCGCGATTCTGGCTGCGATGCTTCTTCCTGCGCTGGCGAAAGCCAAGAATCGGGCCCAAGCGATCAAGTGCGTCTCCAACATGAAAAACTGGGGCTATGCCGTTCATCTCCACATGAACGATCACGAAGATGTCGTGCCTTACTTCGCCACGGGTTTTGCCACCCAGTCCACGAAGTCGTACGTTTTTGAGACGCTTGCCCCTTACGTGGCCAAGCGCCGTACTGCGCAAGCCGAGTCGGCCGTGCAAAAGGCTGAGATTCGCAAATGCCCGGGCGGCAGTTTTGGGCCGCCGCCATATTACCGGGGCAAAGGCTGGAGTTCGACCAGTTGGAACAGCTGGATCGGTGTCAATTTTGGCACCTACGGCAAGCGATTGAACGGCATGTTTTATTACCAATATCTCAGCGGGGTCACCGCCCCGCCATTGAAGTCTACTCGCATAAATAATCCGGGGGATGCGTTGATGTTCATGGACACCGACGGTTACTATGTCTATTCCCCGCTCTTGCGTCCCTTCACCTTCGATTCAAATGGCGATGGTGAGGGTGACTCAGACCCGAATTATGCCCCTTTCAGTCACGGTCGCCCCACGGTTCATAGTGATGGTGCCAACGTAACTTTGTTGGACGGACACGTTGAACGGGTTGCTTTCAGGGAACTTTGGAAGACCAAAGCTCGAGGCGCACCGGTGCACTCCTTTTGGGACTTGGAGGATTGAAGCGCAAAATCGATCCAAACAAGAAAATGCTAAAAAAGACAATACACCGCACGCGCATTGATGGGGTGAAACAGGTAGCAGTCTTTGGCTTGGCTTTGGCCAGCCTTTTCACGGTGCCAACTCAGTTGCCCGCCGCAGGCACGACAGAAGCGGTTGATATTGGCTCGCGCCGTGAGTTGTTTATCGACGCTTACCTGATCGACAAAATACAGGGTGCCCGGCAACGGTTGCATCATCCGGTCCCAAGAGAGATTGCCATCGTCCATGACGCGCCCTGGGAAGGGACAGGATCCGGCTATCATAGTATTTTTCATGACGGCGAAAAGTATCGGATGTACTACAAGGCGTGGCATCTTGAGGTGGAGCATGGGAAGCTCAACACCAACCGCCATCCTCTCTATTGCTGTTATGCGGAAAGCGATGACGGTATTCGGTGGCGCAAGCCTGAACTGGGGCTTTACGAGTTTAACGGATCCAAGAAAAACAATATCATCATGATCCCGGGGCCTGTTGGCAGCGTGAAGGTGGATCCCGGCCACCCGGCAGTTTTTAAGGATGAAAATCCCGCTGCCAAGCCGGATGCACAGTACAAGGCGATCTTCCGCTCAAGCGGCCTTTTGCCGTACAAATCCCCAGACGGCTTTCGGTGGTCGCCGATGACGGAGCAGCCCATTCTGCAGGGCCTTGGAGCGTTCGACTCACAGAACCTCGCCTTTTGGGATCCGTCGATCCGCAAATACCGGGCTTACTGGCGGATCTTTACCAGTGGCACCACCACCGACAAAAACTGGAAACCGGCGGGATACCGCGCCATTCGCACAGCGGTATCCGATGACATGCTCAACTGGACGCAAGTCAAGGACATCACCTATACCGATTCCCCGGTTGAACACCTTTACACAAATCAAATAAAACCATATCTCAGGGCGCCCCATCTCCTCATCGGATTCCCCACCCGATATATCGACCGCAAGTGGGCCGAGTCAACGAAGTCACTTCCCGACTTGGAGCAGCGTCGGCTTCGATCATCATCCAGTGAACGCTACGGCACGGCGATTACCGAGGGCCTTCTCATGGTCAGCCGCGACGGATTACATTTCAAACGATGGAACGAGGCTTTCCTCCGGCCTGGAATCCAACGCCCCGGAACATGGCAATACGGTGCTCAATACATTGGCTGGCATCTTGTGGAAACTCCGTCTTCGCTGCCGGGCGCGCCCAATGAACTTTCGCTTTATGCCACCGAGAGCTACTGGCACGGCAAAGGCAGCGCACTCCGGCGCTACACGTTGAGGCTCGACGGATTTGTCTCCATAAACGCTCCAATGAAGGGTGGGGAATTGGTCACCAAGCCGATACGGTTTGCCGGAGACAGGTTGGAAATGAATTTGGCCACTTCCGCTGCCGGAAGCATCCGAGTGGAAATACAGGATGCAGATGGCAACCCCACTCCCGGTTACGAGTTGGCCAATTGCCAGGAGCTGTTTGGAGACACACTCAACCTCACGGTGAAATGGAACAAGGGGAATTCCTTGGGGGATCTTGCCGGTCAGGCAGTGCGTCTTCGTTTCGAGATCAAAGACGCTGACCTCTACTCGTTTCAGTTTAATGCGTCTCATTGATTCAGGGAAAATGTTCCGCGAGATCACGGAGGCAAAAGCGCCGTGAGCACGCCGGGCCTACGCGACTTCACGGATCCCGCGCGATTTGAAATCTCTGCGGCCGACCTCGAGTTGTTCGAGCGAAAGCTCAGCGGCTTCATCCCGCCAAACGCCTTCGATGCCCACGCGCATTGGTATGATTTGCGGCATATCGATGTCGAGGCCGCCGTGCCGGAGGTGGGCCACGACGCGATGCTCGCGAGCATGCGGCAGTGGATGGGTGACGCGGTTTTGACAGACGGACTGTTATTCGGTTTTCCCGTGAGCGAACTCGACTGCGCCGCTGCCAATCGTTTTGTGGCCGATGAAATCAAGGCGCACCCGAACTGCCGCGGGCTGATGCTCATTCGGCCCGATGACGATCCCGCCGAAGTCGAGGCCGTGTTGCTCGAAAACAATTTTTCTGGCTTCAAAGTTTACCACGTTTTCGTCGAACGCGAAGATCAGTTCAACGCGGAGCAAGGCGAGTTTCTGCCCGAGTGGGCGTGGGAACTGGCGCACCGGCGCGGGCTATGGATCACGATGCACATGGTGCTGCCCAAGGCGCTGAGCGATCCGCGCAACCTCGCGTACATCCAAACGCAATGCCGCCGGCACCCCAACGCGCGCCTCGTGCTGGCCCACGCCGCGCGCGGTTTTAATGCGGCGCACACGACCGACGCCATCGACGGCCTGCGCGGCATCGACAATGTTTTTTTTGACACCTCAGCCGTCTGCGAACCAGCGGCGTTCGAGGCGATCCTTCGCGCCACCGGCACCACGCGGTTGATGTACGGCAGCGATTTTCCCGTGTCGGAATTGCGCGGCACGGCGCTCTCCGTCGGCGACGGCTTTCTGTGGCTATACGGGCACAGCCTCGACTGGGACGCGTGGCCGCACGGTCGGCCGGTGCCGGTGGGCATCGAGTCGCTGCTCGCCCTGCAGCAGGCTTGCCGCACGATGGCGCTGAACGACAGCGACCTCGAGCGCATCTTCGGCGTCAACGCGCGGCAATTGCTCGGCATGGATGTGGCCACGTCCGGCACACTGGTGCAGGAACAGTATCGCACGGCGAAGAAAATCATCCCGGGTGGCACGCAGCTGCTCTCGAAGCGGCCGGAGATGTTCGCGCCCGAGCATTGGCCGGCCTACTACGAGCAGGCGATCGGCTGCGAAGTGGTGGACACCGGTGGCCGTCGCTACATCGATATGTCGTCTGGCGGAATCCTCGCCTGCATTCTCGGCTACGCGGACCCGGATGTGAATGCTGCCGTCATTCGCCGCGTGCACCTTGGCTCGATGGCCACGCAGCAGACGTACGACGAGGTGCGCTTGGCCAAGCTGTTGCTGGAGATTCATCCGTGGGCAGAGCGGGCGCGATTCACGCGCACCGGCGGCGAGGCGGCCGCCGTGGCCGTCCGCATCGCGCGCGCGGCCACCGGCCGGGAGAAGGCTGCCATCTGCGGCTACCACGGCTGGCACGACTGGTATCTCGCCGCCAACTTGAACGACGCCGGGCCGGACGCGCTGAAGCAACACCTGCTGCCCGGCTTGGAACCGGCCGGCGTGCCCGCATCGCTCAAGGGCACCACGCTGCCGTTCAACTACAATCAACTCGACGAGCTCGACGCCATCATCGCGCAACACGGCGGCGACCTCGCGGCCATCGTGATGGAAGCCACACGCCACACCGACCCCGCGCCGGGCTTTTTGGAGGGCGTCCGCGAACGCGCCACCCGCGCTGGGGTCAAGCTCATCTTCGACGAGATTTCCATCGGCTGGCGGCTGTGCATCGGGGGCGTGCATTTAAAATTCGGCGTCACGCCAGACCTCGCCCTGTTCGCCAAGGCAATCAGCAACGGCTTCGCGATGGGCGCGGTGATCGGCAACGCCGAAACGATGGCCGCCTCTGAGGACTCGTTCATTTCCAGCGCGTACTGGACCGAAGGCATCGGCCCCGCCGCGGCGGTGGCGGCGATTGAAAAGATGCAGCGACTCGACGTGCCCGCGCATCTCGCGGAAATTGGCCAAGCGCTGCGCGAAGGCTGGCAAAAACTGGGCGGAGAAAAAGGCGTGCCCGTCACCACCGGCGGCCGCCCCGAGATGGCGCTCATCGGCTTCGACCACGCCGACGCCAACGCGTTGATGACGCTCTTCACCACGCGCATGCTCGACCACGGCTTCCTCGCCGCCGGTGCCTTCAACGCCACCATGGCCCACGAGCCTCGCCACGTGACGCAATACCTCGAGGCCTCCGCCGTCGTGTTCGGCGAAATCCGCGAGGCTACCGAGCGCGGCGATGTGATGGCCCGCATCGGCGGCCAGCCCAAACACACGATGTTCGCGCGGTTGACAAATTGAGGGCCAAGCGTCTGAGTCGGGGTTCCCATGAATCATTCATTGAACCTGAAAAAACTCCTGCCCATTTTTGTGGGCGTAATTGTGCTGGGCGGCTCCGCAGTGGCTGAGGATTGGCCGCAGTTCCGCGGGCTGAATAGCGGCGGGATTTCGTCCAGCAAAAATCTGCCCACTAAATTTTCTCACGCGGACAAGGTGCTGTGGCGCGCGAAGCTGGGCGATGGCATCGGCTCGGCGGTGATTGCCCCACGGGCGGGTGTTCAATACGGCGATGACCGGTGAGCAGACGTTCGGCGTGTTTTGCCACGACGCGAAGACGGGCGCGAAGGCGTGGCAACACAAGCTGCCGATGCCGGCGTATTTGATGGACTGGGGCGCGGGCGCATTGCCGGTTGTTTTTAATGAAAAGATTTATTTTTGCCAGGACGATGACCTCGCCTCGTACGTGATTGCGCTGGACGCGAAGAATGGCCGGAAAATTTGGCGCACGCCGCGTGAGGATATGCTGGCGGGCTACGCCATCCCGGTGATTTGCACGGTGAAAAACCAGACCGACCTCGTGGTGGCCGGTTCGGGAAAGTTGATTGGGTACGACCCGGAAACCGGTCGCGAACGCTGGACGTGCAACAGCCTGCTGCGAACGGTGATGACTTCGCCGGTGGTGGTGGGCGACACGATTTATATGGCGGTGCAAAGCTACGGCGACCGCAAGCGCACGCTGAAGTACGCGCTGATGCAATGGCTGGACACGAATCAGGACGGCCGGCTGGCGCGCGCGGAAACGCCCGTGGAATTCCACGCGAAGTTTGACCGGTCGGACAAGAACAAGGACAAGGCGCTCGACGCGAAGGAAATCGAGACGGCCTTTCAGTCGCCGAACAATCTCGTCGTCGTCGGTAACACCATCCAGGCCGTGCGCGGCGGCGGGCGCGGCGACGTCACCAAGACGCACCTGCGCTGGGACATCGACAACAAGGCGCCGTCGAACCTCTCCTCGCCGCTGGTGTTCAATGACCGCGTGTACGTCGTGAAATCCGGCGGCCTCTCGAGCTGCTTCAACGCCGCCGACGGCAAAACGCACTGGGACCGCACCCGCCTGCGCGCTTACGGCGACTACTACGCCTCACCCATCGCGGCCGACGAAGCCACGATGGTTTTGCGCACCGATGCCGACGGCATCGTCCTGCGCGAAGGCGCCCAAGTGGAAATCGGCGGCAACGAACGCTACCTCTCCGTCTGCCGCAAACATTTCAAGGAAGGAATGGCCGAGCGACAACCGGGCGATTTGCCGCTGGAAGAATCGTGACCGAGTCCCAAACTCCCATCCGCCGCGTCGTCCTCGCCAGCTTCATTGGCACCACGATTGAGTGGTACGATTATTTCATCTACGGTACCGCCGCCGCGCTGGTGTTCAATAAACTTTTCTTTCCCGAGCTCGATGCGTTCACCGGCACCATCGCCGCCTTCGGCACTTTCGCGGTCGGCTTCTTTGCGCGGCCTATCGGCGGACTCGTCTTCGGCCATTTCGGCGACAAACTTGGCCGCAAAAATATGCTCGTCACCACGCTGATGATGATGGGCATCGCGACCTTTCTCATCGGCGTGCTGCCCACCCACGCACAAATCGGCGTGGCCTCACCTGTGCTGCTCGTGGTGCTGCGTTTCATTCAGGGTTTTGGCGTCGGCGGCGAATGGGGCGGCGCGGTGCTGATGGCCGTTGAGCACGGGCACAGAGGGCGGCGCGGATTTTTCGGCAGTTGCGCGCAAGCCGGCGTACCCATCGGGCTGCTGCTCGCCACGGGAGTTTTTACGCTGCTCAATTCACAACTCACCGACGCCCAATTCCTCGCGTGGGGCTGGCGCGTGCCGTTTCTCATCGGCATTCTTTTGCTCGCCGTTGGCCTCTACATTCGCCTTGCCATTCTCGAGAGTCCGCTCTTTAAAAAGCTCCAGGAAAAGGAGTCCGAGCGGCCCGCGCCCATTCGCGAAGTGCTCACCAAATACCCGCGCAATGTCCTCATCGCCATGGGCGCGCGCTTCGCCGAGAACGCCTCTTTTTATATTTTCACCGTTTTCATTTACGCCTACGCCAAGAATCACTTGGAACTAGACCGGCAGGTAATTCTCAACGCCATCCTCATCGCCTCAGCTGTGCAATTCATCGCCGTGCCCTGCTTCGGCGCGCTGTCCGACCGTGCGGGCCGCCGACCGGTTTACATTTTTGGTGCCGTGTTCACCGCCCTCTTTGCGTTGCCATTTTTTCTGTTGGTGAAAACTGAATCGCCCGTTCTGATTACTATAGCGATGATACTCGCCATTGCCGTCGGCCACGCCGCCATGTACGGCCCGCAGGCGGCGTTTTTCTCCGAACTGTTCAGCACCCGCGTTCGTTACAGTGGTGTTTCCCTCGGCTACCAACTTGCCTCCCCCTTCGCCGGCGGCCTCGCCCCAATCATTGCCGCGCTGCTTTTGAAATGGTCCGATGGCAACCCTTGGCCCGTCGCCGCTTACCTAGTCGTTACCTCGCTCATCACCCTCACCGCCATTCGGTTTGCAAAGGAAACGGTGAATACCGACTTGGCTGCCGAGGACAACTAATCACCCGCGCTCAATCGCCAGCGCGATGCCCATGCCGCCGCCGACGCAGAGGGTGGCAATACCGCGCCGCGCATCGGTGTCCTCAAGAAAATGCAACAGCGTCACAAGAATGCGCGCGCCGCTGGCGCCGATGGGATGGCCGAGGGCGATGGCGCCGCCGCGCGGATTTAGTTGCTCGTCGGACAGGCCGAGGTCGCGCGCGCAGGCGAGCGTTTGCACGGCGAAGGCTTCGTTGATTTCCACAGTGTCCACGCCGGCCAGGTTCCAGCCGGTTTGTTCGCAAAGCAATTGCACCGCGCCAACTGGCCCCAAACCAAAGCGCGCCGGATCGCAGCCGACGGCCACCGCGCCGACAACGCGCGCGCGGGATTCCAAATTGTGTTCCGCCAACGCCGCGTCATTCGCCAGCAGCACAACTGCCGCGCCGTCGTTGATGCCCGAGGCGTTGCCGGCGGTGATGGCACCGTCCGAAGCAAATGCAGGCGCGAGCGATTGCAACTTTTCCAGCGTCGTGTCCGGGCGCGGATGCTCGTCCGTCGCCACATCGCCGATGGGCACAATCTCGCGCGCGAATGCCTTGCGGGCGGCGGAGGCGCGTTGTTGGCTGCGCAGCGCGAAGGCATCCTGTTCCGTGCGGCCGATGCCGTGCTCCTCCGTCCACGCCTCGGCGAGTTCACCCATGCCGCGTTTCAGCCCAGGGTCGGACAGCCCATCAGTGAGAATGGCATCGAGCAGCTTCGCGTTGCCAAATTTTTTGCCAAAACGCGCGTCCATCGCATAATGCGGCGCGTTGCTCATCGACTCCACGCCGCCTGTTAAAACAAGGTTGGCCTCGCCCGCCGTGATGGCATCCGCGCCAAGCGCCACCGACTTGAGCCCGGAACCGCAAACCATGTTCACCGTGAACGCCGGCGACGCTTGCGGAACGCCCAGCCCCAAGCCGGTTTGTCGCGCGGTGTTCATGCCGCAGCCAGCTGGAAGGACTTGGCCAAGAATGACTTGGCCAATGTGCGGGCACAGCGCCTCGGGCACGGTGGCCTCGGCGGCGCGGGTGGCCAGCTCGTGTGCGGTGAATTTTTTCAAGCCGCCGCCAAGCCGCCCAGTGGGCGAACGCCGCGCGGCGAGGATGTGGATGGGAGATTTGTAAATCATTTTAGTCCTTTCGGAAACACTCAGCGGGCATGGGTTTTGGGTGGGCAATGTTTGGGCGGAATTCCATCTGGGCGCAAATTTCATTTTCCACGTCGATGCCGGAAGCGGTCTCGATGAGGTCGAGGCCGTGGTCGCCGAGGCGGAAGACGACGCGTTCGGTGATGTAAAAAACTTCCTGTCCCCTCCCGCGCGCGCTGGGGCCATGAAAGGCAACTTGCGGAATTTGTTTCACAAACTTGCAATGGCGGCCTTCGGTTTGGATTTGCAGTTGGCCGTTGTCGATCGCGATCTCCAACCCGCCCGCGCGGAAGGGGCAGCAGAAAATTACCTTGCGCGCGTTTTGCGCAATGTTGACGAACCCGCCGACGCCGGCAAAGCGGTCGCCCAGCGCGCTGATATTCACGCTGCCCTCGGCATCGATGGTCACCGCGCCGAGCACGGCGACGTCTAGGCCGCCGCCATCATAAAAATCAAACTGCGCGGGCTGGTCGATGATGGCCTCCGGATGCGCGCTGCAGCCGAAGCTCAAGCCGCCCGCAGGCATGCCGCCAATGGGGCCGCTCTCGAGCGTGAGCGTGAACTTATCAAGCCGCCCCTCCTCGGCGGCGACGGGCACCACACCCTCCGGCATGCCGATGCCGAGGTTTACGATGCTGCCCGGCGCAATCTCGCGCAACACGCGCCGCGCGATTATTTTGCGCTCGGAAAACGGCATCGGCTTAGGCGCAACCGCGCGGCCGGCCTCGACGTAGCTCGCGTTGAATGGCTCAGCAAAAGTTTGGTCATGTTCGCCGGGCGCAGCGACGACGAGGGCGTCGATCAACATCCCCGGCACGCGCACGGCGTGAGGCGAGGCGGGCTGGTCGGAAATGCTTTCGACTTGCGCGATGACCAGCCCGCCGTGATTGCGCGCGGCCTGCGCGATGGGCAGCACCTCGCCGACGAGCCCCTCGCGTTCCATGGTGAGATTGCCGGCGCGGTCTGCGCGCGTGGCGCGGATGAGGCCGACATCGATGGGGAAGGCGCGAAACCGCAGCCAGTCTTCGCCATCAAGCTTCACGCGCTCAACCAGCGGCTCGGAAGTTTTTTTGTTTAATCGTCCGCCGCCGTGCGCGGGGTCGATGAAGGTGTTGAGGCCGACTTTTGTAAAAACGCCCGGGCGATGCGCGGCGATTTCGCGGAAGAGCTGGCAGATGATGCCCTGCGGAAAACAGTACGCCTCGATGTCGCCCGCAAGTGCGAGCTGGCCAAGGCGGGGCGCAAGATTCCAGTGGCCGCCAATGACGCGCTTTAGCAGACCGGGATGCGCGAGGTGGTTGAGCCCGCGCTGAGCGCCATCGCCCTGGCCGGCGGCGTAAACGAGCGTGAGGTTGTTCGGTGAGTTGTCTGTTTTGAACCGCTCTTCCAGCGCGGCGGTGAGCGCCTCGGGATGGCCCGCGCCGACAAGCCCACTGCACGCAACGGTGGTGCCATCGGGAATGCGCGCGACCGCCTCGGCGGCGCTCAGGATTTGCAGCGCGGGCCTCATCCGCGCCAGCCGCCGTTGACCTCGATAGTTTGGCCGGTGACATACGAAGCCAGCGGCGAGCACAAAAACAGCACCACTCTGGCCACCTCGTCGGGAGTGCCAAAGCGGTCGAGCGGAATTTGCTTAAGCATGTCCGCGCGCACCTTGTCGGGGATGGTCGCGGCCATCGGCGTCTCGGCCACGCCAGGCGCGACGGCGTTGGCGCGGATGTTGCGCTTTCCGCACTCGCGTGAGAGCACGCGCATCAGCGCCATCACGCCGGCCTTTGCGGAGGCGTAGTTGGCCTGTCCAAAAAACCCGACGATGCCCGCGATGCTGCCGAGGCTGACAATCGCGCCGCCATCGCGCATCACCTCGAGGCCGTATTTGCTCGCGTAAAAAACGCCGTCGAGATTCACGTCCATCACCGCGCGCCATTCCTCGCGGCTCATCTTGGCGAGCGTGCGGTCGCGAATGATACCGGCGTTGTTGATGAGAAAATCGATGCCGCCCCAGTCGGTTTTTAAATCCGCCATCATCGCCTGCACCGCGTCAGCATCGCTGATATCGCAAGCAACAGCCCGCGCGCTGTTCGCTCGGGCGGCATTCAATTCACCGGCAATCGCCTCGGCATCCGCGGCGGTCGTTTCCAAGCCGGGATGGTTCAGCGCCACGCGGCAACCGGCGGCATGCAACACCCGCGCCGTGGCCGCGCCAAGCCCCTGCGAAGCGCCGGTGACCAATGCGTCCTTGCCTGATAAATTGATTTCAAAACTCATGGGATGCGCAGAGTCTGCCGCGCACGCGTCCCGAAGGCAAGCGTGGCGGAAATGCTTGCGGCGAATGCGCTGGCGGTTTGAAATGCGGCGTCTCTTTATGAAAACGCTTTCGCGGATTGTTTTATTATTCGTTTCGACGAGCGCGCTGGCCGCCGTTGATCGCAACAACGCCGAGCGTGGGTTGATTGCCGCGCTGAATGAATACGGCTCCCGGCCGTTGCTGAAGGAACTCGAGAAGGCTGACCCATGAGCGACCAGGCGGTGCGGGATTACCAGCGTGATGGCGTGGCGCGATTGCGCGGGTTTTTTACAGATGAACGCGTGGTGGAGGTTCGCGCGGAGATTGACAGGTACATCCGCGATGACCTTGCCTCCAAGCCCGCTGATGCGCGAACGGTCGAGGCCGATGGCCGGGCCATCCGCAACCTGTGGCGGCTGGAACAGCATAACACGTTTTTTAAAATGCTGGCACACGACCCGGGCATCACGGCGCTGGCGGCCCGGCTGGTGGGCGGCGAGCCAGTGTTGCACGGCGTGGAGACTTTTAACAAACCGGCGCGTGTGGGCTCGGCGGTGCCGTATCACCAGGACAACGCCTACTTTTGCGTGGAGCCGCCGGACATGTTCACGCTGTGGATCGCCATCGACGCGGTGACGGTGGCGAACGGCCCCATTTATTTCGTCAAGGGCTCGCATCGGGAAGGCGTGCTGCCCACGCGGCCATCGGGAGTGCCGGGCAATTCCATTGGGCTGGCCGAGCCGCCGGCCGAGTCGTTGGCTGGGCAATTCCGCGCCACGCTTGAGCCGGGCGACGCCACCATTCACCACTGCAACACCATCCACCACTCCGGCCCCAACACCACGGGCCAGCCGCGCCTCGGGCTGCTGTTCGTTTTCGCGGGCGCACACACATGCACAAACCCCAACCTCAAAACAGCCTACACCGAGGCCGCGACCGCCACGCCCCCCGCGTGACGGCAGCTAACGGTTAACATCAGAAGGAAAATCACATTGGCAAAAAAAACATCATCCAGACGCGACTTCATTCAGGGTTCGCTTTGCAGTGGCGTGTCCCTGCTTGCCCTACCGGCGATTGGCCGGGGCGAGGATACGGGCGGGCCATACCGCCTGTCCCGCGACGTACCCACGAAGCGGTATGATGGGAAGAAATGTTGGTGCCACCCGCGGGCTGGCATCGTGCCGGAAGGCGGGAAAGATGGCCGACCGCGGGTCGTGATGACGATGAACACGCTGGACGTGTCTGGCAGCGATGTATTCAAGGCGATGCATGTGTTGCATACCGACGACTTGGGCAAGACTTGGACCAAGCCGACCGCGTCGAAGAGCCTAGCGGTGCGGCACGAGATCATCGATCGCGTTAAAAGGCCCGTCGCTGTTAGCGATTTCTGGCCGCGCTGGCACGGCGCCACGAAGAAGCTGCTGGGTACGGGGCATAGTGTCGTTTACACCCCCGACTGGAAGGCTGACCATCTGCGCCCACGTCACACCACGTATTCGATTTATGACGCTGCAAAAAGCCAATGGGCACCGTGGCAAAAGTTGACCATGCCCTCTGGCAAAAAGTTTTACAACTCCGGTGCGGGTTGCGTGCAACGGTACGACTTGGAGGATGGCACGATTTTGCTGCCTATTTATTTTTCATCTCCTGAGATTAGTTCGCGGGTTACGGTGGCTCGCTGTGGGTTCGATGGAAAAGAGCTTACCTTCCAATTGCATGGCAACGAACTGGCGGTTGCTGACAAGACTCGCGGATTGCATGAACCCTCATTGACGCGGTTTAACGGCGAGTACTTTTTGACCATCCGGAATGATCAGCGCGGCTATGTGACACGCAGCAAGGACGGACTCAACTACCAGCAGATCCAGTCGTGGAAATTTGATGACAGCGCGGACCTCGGCAACTACAACACTCAACAGCACTGGGTGACGCACAGCGATGGATTGTTCCTCGTCTATACCCGGCGCGGGGCGAATAATGATCACGTTTTCCGCCATCGCGCTCCGTTATTCATGGCGCAGATCGATCCTAAGCGGTTATGTGTGATTCGGCGCACGGAGCGGATTCTTGTGCCGGAACGCGGGGCGCGACTGGGTAACTTTGGCGTTACCCATGTCAGCGCGGATGAGACTTGGGTGACCGTGTCCGAGTGGATGCAAACTTGGGGTCCAAATTATATTATGCCAATAGAGAACAAGCACGGAAGCAACGGCAGCGTGTTTGTCGCACGCATTCACTGGTCGAAGCCGAACCGGATTTATTAACACCAAGCCTAATTTCCTAGACACGATCAATCGTTGAATCCACCATTCGCCTGCGCTCATGGCTGTCATTGATTGGATTATCGTTTTCATTTACGCCGTCTCGACGATCGGGTTGGGCTGGCACTTCGGGCGGCAGCAAAAGAGTGCCAGGGAATATTTCATCGGGTCAGGCAAGATGAACCCGATCCTGATCGGTGTGTCGCTCTTCGCCACGCTGCTGAGCACGATCAGCTACCTGTCGTTGCCCGGAGAAACAATCGGCAAGGGGCCGGTGTATCTCGCCAGTTATTTGGTTTACCCGCTGATTTTTATAGCGCTGTCATACGGTATTCTGCCTGTTTATATGCGGCAAAAAAAAGTGACGAGTGCTTATGAGTTGCTGGAGAAAAAACTCGGCGTGACTGTGCGCCTGCTGGGTGCGGTGATGTTTCTCATGCTGCGTTTGGTGTGGATGTCTCTTCTTATTTTCATGACGGCCAAGGCCATCGCGGTGATGGTGGGTGTGGACGAAAAATGGGTGCCGTTGATTGTCGCTATCACCGGAGTGTTCGCGGTGACGTACACTTCGCTGGGTGGTTTGCGCGCGGTGGTCATCACGGATTTAATGCAGACGTTGTTGCTCTACGGCGGCGCGCTGCTGGTGATCGGCACGGTGACGTGGAAGATGGGCGGCTTCGGGTGGTTCCCGACGGAATGGCAGAATGATATTTGGGATACGCAGCCGGTTTTTAGTTTTGATCCGTCCACGCGCGTGACGCTGGTGGGGACGTTGCTGTCGGTGTTTCTGTGGATGGTTTGCACTTCGGCGGGCGATCAGGTGTCGGTGCAGCGCTACATGGCCACGGAGAACGCGGCGACGGCCCGACGCGCCATGGCGACCTGGTTGATCGTCAGTTGTGTCGTAGGGTTGACGCTCGGCTTGGTGGGCTTTGCGTTGCTCGGTTTTTTTCAGGCCAACCCCGATCTGCTTCCGGCCGGTGTCACGTTGCAGGACAATGCGGACAAACTTTTCCCCCACTTTATCGCGCACCACTTGCCTCCCGTGGTCACGGGTTTGGTTGTTTCTGGATTATTTGCTGCGGCGATGTCCAGCATCGACTCTGGCGTCAACTCCATCACCGCAGTGGTGATGAGCGATTTCCTCGAACGCTTCGGCCGCAAACCGGAGACCGATGAAAAACACATCCGCTTCGCCCGCGCGATGGCCGTGGCGATTGGCCTCGTCGTCTTGGCCTTGAGTTCAGCGGTTGGCCAAATCCCCGGCACCTTTTTGGCGGTCACCAACAAGACCGTCAACCTGTTGACTGTTCCAATTTTTCTGCTGTTTTTCTTCGCCCTGTTTGTGCCCTTCGCCAACGCGCGGGGCGTTTGGATTGGGGTGATCGCCAGCGTTACGGTTGCGGTTTCGATCGCTTTTGGCGGACAGTTATTTGGGCAAATCCCCGGGCCAAGCGGAAAGTTGATCGACCCGATAAGTTTTCAATGGATCTCCCCGGCTGCCTTGGTCGTCGGTGTTGCGGTGGGATTGGTGGCCTGCAAATTGTTCCCAAGAAAAGTAAACTCATGAAGTTAAATTGGATCGTTGTTTCGTTTTTGTTTCTGGCATCGTTCACTTTGCATGCAGATGAACGGATGGAACTTGATGCGCCTACAAAGGCGCGCTGCCTTGAGGTGCTGAGGGCAGGGTTTGTGTCGGACGAGTTTTGGCCGTCCATGCACGCGGCGGAAGGCTTGACCTTGGGCGGTTACGGCGCCGAGGTGCGGGAGCGCTTGGCTTCGCGGTTGAATGCCGAAAAGGATGACCAACGCCGTTGCGGCTTGGCCCGTGAGTTGGTCCGTGCTGGCGACACAAAAAAGCGCGAAGTCATGCTCGACATACTTCGAGGAGAGGATGACTACGGCCACGTTCACGCAGCGGAAAGCCTTTACAAAGTCGGCGGCGCGGCCAAGGCCAAGCCCATTCGGGCTGCGTTTGCCCAGTCGAAGAACGCCAACCTGCAACTGATGGCGGCAGCGGCGCTTGGCCAAGCGGGCGACGCCGGGGCGCTGGCGTTTCTGCGGAAAAAAATGAGGCGAGCCAAAGACCCAAAAGTATTCACCATCGTCGCCTGGGTGCTGGGCCGTGTCGGCGGGAAGGCAGATCGCAGCCTGATCCGTTCCCGCTTGGCCGATGTCCCGGAGCCCATGGCCAAGGCGTACCTGCAACACGCATTGGCTGCGCTGGGTGATCGTGAAGGGCAGATGGCGCTTACGCGAAACCTTGAGTCAGACAATCCGAGCATCCGTGTTTTTGCCGCTGTCTTTTCGGGGGACGCCCGGATGACTTCGGTGAAACCGCAACTCATCGAGTTGCTCGAAGATGAAACGCTCGATGTTCGTATCCGCGCCGCGCAATCCCTGCTGGTGTTGGCGCGCTAAAAGACGCACATTCCCCGCGCATGAGAAAAAGCAAAACCCTCGCCCGCATCCGAAACAACGAACCCATTCGCACCTGCTGTCTCGGGCATTACATCCCGGCTTACGTGTGTCATGCGGCACGGGCCGGTTACGACTGCATCTGGCTCGACCTCGAGCATCGCGCGATGACGATTCGGGAAATCCAAGCGCTGTTGGCATTCTCGCACCTGTACGACATCGACATCATGCTGCGTCCGCCGACACTGGAGAAGACCGGGCTTTATCGCTGTCTCGAGGATGGCGCCGCCGGCATTTTGATCCCGCACGTATCCACACCGGAGAAGGCGCGAATGCTTGTCGATGCCGTCAAGTTTCCGCCCATTGGTGACCGTGGTCTGGACAACGCCAGCTTGGATGCGGATTTTCTCATTCATGACCCAGACGAATATGTTGCGTGGGCCAATCGCGAAACATTTCTCGCTGTGCAAATCGAAACGCCCGAGGCGGTGCATAACGCCGAGGCGATCGCAGCGTTGGAGGGCGTGGACATTCTTTTTGTCGGCCCGGGCGACCTTGGTCTGCGATTGCGCCAAAGCGGCGAGATGACGATTGATGAAGCATGGGAAATCGTCGCCACCGCCTGCAGGAAACACGGCAAAGCATTCGGCGGCCCGACCATGGGGGTGGACGAAATGCAGAAGCGCCACCGGCAAGGCGCTCAGTTACTCGTCAACAGCAGTGAATTAGGCGGATGGTCGGAGGAGTTGGTTGATAAAAAACAACAGTTTGACGAGCTTGATTGAATGATGGATTTAAGCGGCAAAATTGCTCTGGTGACCGGAGCGGGTCGTGGTATCGGCAGGGGTTGCGCGTTGGAACTGGCTCGCGCCGGTGCGGATGTTTTGCTGAACGACCGTCCCGGCAGCCCGGACTTGGAATCGACCGCAGGGGAGATCCGCGATCTTGGCCGGCAGTGCACGCCTATCGAGGCCAATGTCTTTTCGCGAGACGGCTGCGAGCGATTGGTTGCCGCTGCGCTCGAGGCGGTCGGGCGCATCGACATTCTAGTCAGCAATCCCGCCTATAGTGAGCGTGCTGATTTTTTGGATTACGACCCGGAGGTTTTTGACAAGACATTGCAGGGCACGCTCGGCGGCGGATTTCACATGGGCCAACTCGTTGCCCGGCACATGGCCGAGCGGGGCAGCGGCGGGAAAATTGTTTTCATTTCGAGCGTGCACGGTGAAATGCCGTTGGCCCGTGCGGTCGCTTACAACGCGGCCAAGGCCGGTCTCAACCACTTGGCCCGCACGATGGCCGTCGAGTTGATGCCGCACCGGATCAACGTCAACGTCATTGCCCCGGGCTGGATCGATACCCCCGGTGAACACGAACAGTACCCTGCGGAAATCATGTCCGAAGGGGGCAAAGAATTGCCGTGGGGCCGCCTTGGCCAAGCGGACGAAATTGGCCAAGCCGCCGCGTTCCTTTGCTCCGACAGCGCCGACTACATCACCGGCGTCGTGCTGCCGGTCGATGGAGGGTTTCGGTTCCGTGACTGCCAAGCGGAGGTGTTGGTTCAGCACGACAGCCCGGAGTGAGCGCAATTGCTTGAGACGAAAACATTCCAAGGCGAGAAGGTCGGGCCTC
>CAUZVJ010000010.1:0-18328 GCA_963583225.1 Verrucomicrobiia bacterium | reverse complement strand
ACAGAGATCAGAGCACAGAGTTAGAACGTCAGATCTCAGATGAAGCTCATTGAATCCGTTGTGAGAATCAGAATCCCCACTGCTCTATCGGAGCGGTAAACCGTTCTGAGCGAAGGATGTATGAGTGGAGCGGGTGAAGGGAATCGAACCCTCTGCCCGCTAAAAAACCCAATAGAGGATCGTCTGAGACACAGCAAATCCCACTGTCACTCCCTAAACCTAACACAGTTTCAGTGAGTTTATGAACTGTTTAAGGACTAGCATCGGTTGGATTCTCCCACCAGCTCCGACTGTTGGGGGGGGCTTTTGTAGGTACTGTAACCTTTCTTTGTACAAACCCGAATAGATTGCGACTCATCATTCGATAGGTTTGGAAACCCCATCGGCTTTGCGTTGGTGGGTTTTTTCTTTGCAACTACTGTAACCTTTCTTACCTTTCTTTGCGCAAACCAGAACTAAGTTTGTCAGTTCACCATTCGGTGGTTTTTTTAATGAGAACACTTGTCATTATGATAATTTTCATTCGCTTTTGGAGTAATCCATTCGCGACTGAAGCTGTTGCAAAAGAACAACCTGAAAATAAAGAGGGGATTGTTAACTTTAATAAAGACATTGCCCCGATCATTTATAGTCATTGTGCGCCGTGTCATCGTGATGGAATGGCCGCTCCTTTTAATCTATTGACCTATGATGATGTGCGAAAGCGTTCGCAGCAAATCACTGAGGTCGTACAATCCAAATACATGCCACCTTGGTTGCCAGAGCCGGGGCACGGTAACTTTAACGGGGCTCGACGACTGACGGAGGGACAGATTGCTCTACTTAAGAAGTGGGTTGATGAGGGACACGAGAAGGGGCCGGAAAAACTTCGCCCCAATTTGCCTGACTGGCCAACCGGCTGGCAATCAGGCAAGCCGGATATGGTTGTGAGGATGGATGGGGAATACACGCTCAAGGCAGAAGGCAGAGATGTTTACCGTAATTTTGTGCTCCCAATTCCAACCACAAAAGCCAGATATGTGCGAACCTTGGAATTTCGACCGGGCAACGCTGGGATCGTACATCACGCGCTGATATACGTTGATTCCAGCCGAGAGTCCCGGCGACGTCAAAGTTCATCATCAAGCGCAGGCTTTGATGGAATGCGAGTGCCGAGTTCTGCCTCCATGCCAGAAGGACAATTCCTTAGCTGGCAGCCCGGGACTCTTTATTCAGACAAAACCGATACCATTCCGTGGTTGTTGGAACCAGGTTCAGATCTTGTGATACAGGTGCACATGAACCCAAGCGGCAAACCAGAACCATTCCAGTGTTCTGTTGGCTTGTATTTCTCAGATGAACCGCCTGTGGCGACACCCTATAAAATTAAACTTACGTCACTCGCCATTGATATCCCGCCTAATGAGCAAAAGTTTGAGGTGAAGGATGAGTTTGTCTTGCCGGGTGATGTCGAGGTGACCCGGGTCTTGCCGCATGCCCATTACTTATGCCGGCGAATGGAGGGATATGCCATCCTTCCAGATGGATCAAAGAAGTGGCTATTGCTCATAAAGAATTGGGACTTTAACTGGCAGCGCGATTATCAATATCAGAATTCGGTCTTTCTACCGAAAGGCACAAAGATCACCATGAATTTTACCTTCGATAACACGACGAATAACATTGCCAACCCAAACTCTCCTCCAGCTAGAGTGATTTACGGACCGCAATCATCTGATGAGATGGCTGAATTATGGTTTCAACTTGTCCTGAAGAATCCAGGGGACCGACCGCTGTTCGATGAGATAAGCCGTGAAAAGGCGAAGGCGACCCTGCTTGAGTTTGGTCGCTTGGGTTTTGTGATTGATAGCAAGAACCCGGATCTACTGATAATGGCGGCGCAGGCTAGGTTGGCGGAGCAGGATTTCCACAGTGCTTATGAACTTTACAGCCAGGTGGTGCGTCTTGATCCGAATCGGGTTAGTGCATGGTTCAATATGGGAATCCTGCTGATGAACACCAGGCAGAGTAAATCTGCCACGGTCGTTTTTCGAAGGGTCGTTAGTATGGACCCGAATGATCCGGAAGCATTTGGTGCTTTAGGAATCGCCCTTTATAGACAAAGGAAACTTGAAGAGGCCGAAGGGTTTCTGAGGGAAGCATTGAAACTCAGGCCTGGAGACCCAGTTGCGTCAAAAGCGCTGAAGTCCTTGCTAAAGGCCAAAAAACAAAAACCTGTTCAACCTTAACGAGTTCAATTCGTTGTGAGAACCAGAATCCCCACTGCTCTATCGAAGCTGTAAACCGTTCAGACTGAAGGGTGGAAAAGTGGAGCGGGTGAAGGGAATCGAACCCTCTGCCCGCTAAAAAACCCAATAGAGGATCGTCTGAGACACAGCAAATTCCACTGTCTCTCCACAGATATCAATGAATCTCACACTGTTTCAGTGAGTTGATGCACTGATTCAATGACTGGCGTTGTTAATGGTTGTGAGGTGTTGTGAGCAAGATGGTGAACCACAACAATCACTCACTGAAAATTCATTAATCTTAAAAGGATTGAGAAGAGGGCGACTTCCCGCAACCCACCAACAGAACAACTGCGATTGTTGTGAAGCGCCAAAGTTTTTGTGTAAATTCTTTAGGTTAGTGATCCACATGATGGTTTAAACCCCCACGGTGCGCGGTATTTTTTGGTGAGCATTGCAGTGGCCTCGGCGTCGTGAGGGAAGGTCTCGGTTCTCGGATCAAACGCCAGCGTGCGCCCTAGGCGAAAGGCGATTTCGCCGAGGTGCACCAGTGCGCAACTGCGATGGGCAATCTCCGGGCCGAAGGTCGGCGCCTTCCTGCCCGCCACCGCGTCGATGAAATATTTCACGTGCTCGCGATTGCCATGGCCGCCGCGCAAGCCCGGGCCCTTTTCCTCTTTCGCGCCGAGGTAAGTTTGAAAATAGCCGCGCCGCGAAAAAACCATGAATCCTTTGGTGCCGTAAAAGGCGTTGCCGCTGTCGAATCCGTGCATTTTATACGGCGCCCAGTTGCGCGTCTCGTACAACACCTCGCGGCCGTCGGCGTATTGGAAGGAGGCGTTGCAGTGGTTCGGGTACTCCGTCTCGCCCTTAAGATTGATGTCCGCGCCGTGCGCCGCGATTTTCACTGGCAACGAATCGACCCCCAGCCCCCACACCGCCAAGTCGATGTCGTGGATGCCGTCATCGCCCATCTCGCCGTTGCCGTAGTCGCGGTACCACCGCCAGCGGTTCACACGATTGCTGTTGTATGCCCGCTGGGGCGCCGGGCCGAGCCACGTCTCGTAGTCCAAGCCGGGAGGTGGCGGTGAATCCTTCACCGGCGCGGGGTGGTTGCGTGGCTCAATGCTCCAGCCGCGCGCGAGTTTTATTTCGCCGAGCAAACCACTTTTCAAAATCTCGTCCGCCTTCATTGTTACCTCGCTCGACCGCATTTGCGTGCCGTGCTGCAGGATGCGCTTGGCTTTTTTGGCGGATTTAATCAGGAGCTGCCCCTCGGCGAACACGTGCGACGCCGGCTTCTCGACATAAACATGCTTGCCCGCCTCCAGCGCGCGCACGGCGATTGGCGTGTGCCAGTGGTGCGGCGTGGCGATGAACACCGCATCAATCGCCTTGTCGTCGAGCACCCGCCGAAAATCCCTCACCGCCTTGGGTTGCCTGCCATTTTTCTCCAGCACCTTGGCGATATTTTTCGCGCTCTTCTGGTTCACGTCGCATACCGCCAACAGGTCGGCAAAGTCCACCACCGCGCGCGCCAGACCGCTGCCCCGGCCACCCACGCCTATGACTGCCGCCGTTGGCCGGTCGGTTTTCGATTGCGCGCGCAACACAAATGGCGCACCGGCCATGGCCGAGGTGGTGGTGGAAATGAAACGTCTTCGTGAAGGATGAGAGGTTTGCATGCCAGAAGTGTACCCGCGCACTCAGCCGTGGCAAGCGCAGCCAGTCGATGCTAAAAAACTGACTTGCGCCGGCTCTCGCAGTTCTTCAGGCCCCCAACCTATTTTTTCTTCAGTGTCATGAGGTAGGCCATGACGTCGGCGAGTTGTTCTTCGTCGAGGAGAATGTTCATCGGGGGCATGGGGCTGGCGCCGAGTTTGTCGAATCCTTCAGCCAACTGTGCCGTTGGGTTGATCAAACTTTCGTAAATGTAGGCGCGATCTTTGCGGCTGGCGATGCCGTCCATTGCCGGACCAATGACGCCCCCTTCATTGCCGACCTTGTGGCAGCGCACACAGGAGGCAATGGCGTGTTTGTGGAAGATGTCCTCGCCACGCTTGGCCAGGCCTTGGATCTCTTTTTGTTCAGTCGACTTCTTGTATATCGGCTTCACTTCCTGCAGTGAAAGATCGTCAAACCAGGCGGTGCCTTTGGCTTGGCCCCAACCGCCGAAGAGGCAGTTGACGGTGAGTGGGCCGGCCTGCGTGTTGTCGAAAACAATCTCGACCTTTTGCCAGTCGGTGGTCTTTTGCAGCGCCTTGGTTTTGGCTTTGTGCTGTAACTCGTGAATGTTGAGCAGCGCGCCGTGGCCGCCGCTGACTCCTTCGGTTTTGATCCACGCGCTGAGTGCGTACTTGGTGCCGGACTTCAGGTTGACCGGGGTGTAGACACTGGTGTCGTGGCCGTTGCCGGAGCGAATCTTCACCGACGATTTGCCACTATGTACGTAGGCCTTACGGGTTTCAATGGTGTGTTCGACGTCGGGGCCCTTGGCGCTGTAGGTGCGCACTTGCCAATCGGCGGGCAGTGTGCCTTCGACTTTTTCGAATGAGGCGTTGGCCAGGAGGTTGGGGCCGCGTTCGTAGCCGACGATGTCGGTTTGGTCGGCCCCGGCGGCGCTGAGGGCGAGTTTGAGCCACTCATCCTCGGCGTTGGTTTTGTCCTGCGACAAGACGCTGGCGGCACGTTGGTGTGTTTTTGATTTTGGAAACTTGGCCAGTTTGACGAACGCGGCCAAGCGCACGTGCAGGTCGGCGTCAGCCAAAGTGGCGCTGTCGTAGAGCAACTGCTCGTCGGCTTTTGCTTGGCCAAGCGCGCGGACGGCGTTGCGCTTGACGGCCGGGTCGGGGTTGATGAGCGTGGCGCGCTTGGTTTCTTCGTCGAGTACGTCGAGTCCTTCGAGAGTCCAGAGGGCGTGGATGGCGCCGGCACCTTGGCCAAGCGCACGTTTACGCAGTGCCGGGATGGCGTTCTTGTGGTTGCCTTCGACCAAGAGGCGTTGGGCGGTTTGACGCCAAAACAGGTTGTCGCTGTCGAGTGCGGCGACGAGTTGTTGCGGATTGGCTCCGGCGAGGGAGTTGATCTTCGGTTTGGGTGCGCCGTCCCAAATCACACGGTAAATGCGGCCGTGCTGCCGGTCGCGGTTGGGGTTGATGTGCGCGTTGCCCCGACCGCGTTGGGCGGCATAGCCGCCACGCCCACGACTCGGCGTTGGGTTGTGTTGGATGATAAAGTTGTACCAGTCGGCGATCCAAAGGTGGCCGTCCGGGCCGACCTCGGCGACGATCGGCGAGAACCATTCGTCCGCGCTGGCGACAAAGCTGAAACTGTTTTTGGCAACATAACCGGCGCCGCTTTTTTCCATGCGATACGTGCCGAGCAAATTGCCGGTCGGGCCGCAGACGAACGCCGTGTTGTCGCGAACTTTTTCCGGGAACGCCGCCGAGGTGGCGAAGGCGTGGCCGCAGCCGGCGGTGTAGGCATTGAACGCATCGACTTGGCGAATGTTCGGCGTGATGGGATGAAAGGTGGGCGAGTCGGCGATCATTTTCGCGCTCATCTTTTTGTCGCCACCGAACACCGTTGCCGGGATGCCGCCGAAAAACGTCGGGTTGTTGTTGGCGGTGGAGCCGAAGACATCGCCGGCGGCGTTGAAGCCCATTCCCCAAGTGTTGTTGTTGAATTGGTGCAGAAACTCGATGTCCGAGCCGTCCGACCTGAAGCGGAACACGCCCATGCCGAAGTTGTGTTTCTCGCCGTTGATCGTGCCGTTGAAACGTGCATAGCCGACCGTGCCGTAGATCCAGTTGTCAAAACCGTAGCGCAGATTGCTCGGGCCGGCGTGCGTGTCGCCGACGCCCCAGCCAGTGAAAAGCAGTTCGCGGATGTCGGCCTTGTCGTCGTCGTCGGTGTCTTTGAGGAAATAAAAATCCGGCGCGTGCGCGAGGATGATGCCGCCCCGGGAAAAGGTCATCGAGGTCGGGAGATTGAAGCCGTCGGCGAAGACGGTGAACTTGTCGGCCTTGCCGTTGCCGTCTGTGTCTTCGCAAATCTTGATGCGATCGTTGCCTTTGCGGCCGGGTTTGAGTTCGTTCGGGTAGTCCACCGACTCGACGACCCACAGCCGGCCGCGTTCGTCCCACGTCATGTAAATCGGGTTGATGACATCCGGCTCGGCGGCGAACAACTCCATGCGGAAGCCGACCGGCACCTGCGTGTATTTCATGCTCTCCTCCGGCGGGAGCGGAAGTTGGTATTCGAGCGGCTTGGGTCGTCGTTCGTAGTTTGGGATGTTGTCGCGTTTTTCGTATTTCAGCGGGGTGCGGCTTGCGAGAAAGCTGTCGTAGCGCGAACGGGCCTTGTCGCCGACCGCCCAGAGGATGCCGCTCTTGAGCAGTTGATGAAAACCGGCGTGGCTCCACACGCGTTCATCGTGGCCGGAGGCGGTGTAAAACACGCGGCCGTTGCCCTGCGTGCGCACCCACGTCCACGGCTCTGGCTCGCTGTGCGGGTCGCCCTTCATCGCGTCGCGAACCATCAGCACCGTGCGGTTCTTCGGGTTGTGGTTTGAGTGAAAGTAGGTCTCATCCCAGGCGGTGAATTCCTTCACGTCCTTCAGCGCAGGGTGATTTGACTTCACGATCCTGGCGGCGAACTCAGCCCCCTGGTGACTCTTGAAGCGGCCGCCGACGAGTTGGTCAAAACCCGGCTCGTTGGCGAAGCACCAGCTCGCGCAGTGCACCGGCACGAAGCCGCCGCCGTTCTCGACGTAGTTCTTCAGGTTGGTCCATTGGTGCGGCTCGATCCTGCCGTGGTTGGCATAGAGCAACAGGGCGTCGAACTTGGCCAGGTACCCGGCGTCGCCGAGCGCTTCTTCGACCGACGTCACGTAGTCGAAGTAAATCGCGTCGCGGCCAAGCGCGCGGGAGAGCATCGGGTAATATTGGTTGGAGTTGTGATGCTCGCTTTCGTGGCCGAGGAACAGCACGCGAATGGGGTCGTTGGAGCCCTTGGCTAAGCCGGTGGCGGTGGGAGTTGCCAACGCGGCGGCTAGGCATATCAAAGGAAGAAAATGGCTTTTCATAGCTGTGAACGGGCAGGAAACGTAGCCCCGCAACCCGTCGGAGCAAAGCCAAAGACAAAACTAAATTTGCATTTTTATGTGGAAAATGATCAAAAAATTGACTTTTCATTCCATCAAATCTTGGTAGAATGGATGAACGCATGATAGAATTAATTGGACAAGCGAGATGGGGTGCTTGGCCAAGCCGCCCGCCGGAATGGGCGATCCGACCCGCTGAAAACGTGCGGGCGACGAGACAAGTATCCTGTTGAGAGGAAATATGACGAAATTCAAGGCAAACACACGCAAGGATCTTCCACAGATCGCGGAAAAACTGCGGCTCAATCGTGACCAGTTGACGGACATGCAGGCTGTGTCGGCGGTGTTGCCGTTCCGCGTCAACGACTACGTGATCGAGCGTCTGATCGGTCCCGAGAGCGTACCGAACGACCCGATTTTTCAACTGACCTTCCCGCAACGCGGCATGCTCGACGAAGAGGATTTCCGGCGCATGCGGGATCTCGTGGCCAAGGGCGCCCCCGAGGCGGAGATCAAGCTTGCGGCGGATGAAATCCGGGGCCGGCTCAACCCACACCCGGCAGGGCAAATGGAGCTGAACGTGCCCAGGCTCGACGGCGAGGTGGTTGCCGGGATACAGCACAAGTACCAGGAAACAGTTTTGTTTTTCCCGAGCCAGGGGCAGACCTGCCACGCCTACTGCAGCTATTGTTTCCGCTGGGCGCAATTTATTGGCGACGCCGACCTGAAGTTTGCCAGCAAGGAGGTCGACCACCTGGTGAACTACGTGAAGGACAACCCGCAGTTGAGCAGCGTGCTGATCACCGGCGGCGACCCGATGGTGATGAAGACTCCAGTGCTGCGCCGCTACATTGAGCCGCTGTTGAGGGCGAAGTTACCGAACCTACAAAAGCATCCGCATCGGCACCAAGGCGCTGGCGTACTGGCCGTACCGCTTCACCGAGGGCGGGGACGCCGACGATTTCCTGCGGCTGATCGAGGAGGTGAAGGCGGCCGGCAAGCACTTCGCGCTGATGGCGCACTCGAGCCACTCGCGGGAACTGGAGCCAAAGATGGCCCGGCACGCGGTTGAGCGGGTGCTCAACGCCGGCGCGGTGATTCGTTGCCAAGCGCCGCTCATCCGCAAGGTCAACGACAAC
Source organism: Verrucomicrobiia bacterium (assembly GCA_963583225.1). Taxonomy (GTDB): domain Bacteria; phylum Verrucomicrobiota; class Verrucomicrobiia; order Limisphaerales; family UBA1096; genus UBA1096. The sequence continues at coordinate 9,857 of CAUZVJ010000010.1, read as the reverse complement.
GCCAACGTCTGGGCGCAGCTTTGGCGTCGGCAGGTGCAGCTTGGCATGGTGCCGTACTACATGTTCGTGGAGCGTAACACCGGGGCCAAGGCCTACTTTGAGGTGCCGCTGGCCCGGGGCGTACAAAGTGTTCACCGAGGCTTACAGCCAGGTGGTCGGCCTGTGCCGCACTGTGCGCGGGCCGTCGATGTCCGCCATGCCGGGCAAGGTAGTGGTCGATGGCATCACCCAGGTGGCCGGCGAGAAGGTGTTTGTGCTGAAATTCCTGCAGGGCCGCGATCCCAAGTGGGTGAACCGGGTCTTTTTCGCCAAGTACGATCCCAGAGCGACGTGGCTTTCGGACTTGCAACCGGCATTTGGAGGGGAGCGGTTCTTTTTTGAGGACGCCCAGAGGGAGGCCCTGGCAGAATCAGCGAGGAGGAGTTAACCCCGCTTGACCCGCCTTGCTCGTCGGGCCTAGCATCCGCGCTGCCGATGACAAGGTACCTGAGCCGATTAATCGTTGTCTTTGCCGCCGTGCTGCTCGCCCGCCCGGCGGTGGGGCAGACCGCTCCAGCCCGCCGTAACAGCATCGTCGCCGAGGTGAACGACAAGATCATCACCCGGCAAATGGTGACGGATGCCATGAGGCGCGAGGCTGAACTCCTGCGCCGCCAGTACGCCCGCCAACCGCAGCTTCTCGGCCAGAAATATACCCAGCTTCAGGCCGATACGCTCGAGGCGTTGATTCGCCGCGAGCTGGTTCTGCGCGAGTATCAGGAGAAGGGCTACAAACTGCCCGAGTCCATCATCGAACAGCGCATTCAGGAGGACATCCGAGCCGAGTACGGCAACCGGGTGACGCTCATCAAGTCCCTCCAGCAAACCGACATGACCTACGAGGAATTCGCCCGGTACCAGCGGGAGAAGATCATCCAAATGGTCATGCGTGGCCAGTTCATCTCCAAGGCGAACATTGTCATCTCCCCCCGGCAGATCGAGGAATATTACGTGGCCAACAAGGATGCGTTTCGCTCCGGCGTCGAGATTCGGCTCCGGATCATTTTTCTCGACGCCAAAAAGCACGGCGGCGCGGAAGACACCCGCAAACTGGCTGACGAGATTCACCGGGTCCTGCAGACGGGCGACTCCTTTGCCGGGGTCGCCTCGGTTTATTCCGATCAAAACCGCGCCACGGGAGGGTTGCGGCCCGAGTGGATCCAGCGGGGAGTCCTGGCTCCGGCGCTGGAAAAGGCCGCCTTCGTGCTTGGCCAAGGGCAGGTGAGTCCCGTCGTGACGACGCCCCAGGGATGCTTTATTTTGCGCTGCGAGGAGATGAGCCAGGCCAAGCTAAAGAGCCTCGCCGAGGTTCGCGGGCAGATCGAGCAAACCCTGCTGGAGACCGAGCAACAAGCCCGCGAGGACAAGTGGTTCGAGCGGCTCAAGCGCAAGTCGTACGTCAGGCAGTTTTCTTTTTGATCAACAGCGCCCGTCCGGGCGTCAGACCTCCCGAGATGAATTTGTCCCTTTCTGAAAACGCAGGCACCCGGCTTTGGCGGGTTGCCGCCGTGTGCCTGCTGTTGCCGCTCCTGTCGGCGGGCGCGCAGGCGCAGGTGGCCGTGGAGCTTGAGTTGGAAAAGAGCCGGCTGTTGCCGCGCGAATCCCTGTTGACCAAGCTCAAGATTGTCAATTTCTCCGGCCAAACACTGGTATTCGGTGAGGACAACTATTGGCTGCAATTCCAAATTGTGTCCGAAACCGGGGAGGAGATTTTGCCCATCGCCGATCCGCCTCCCGTGAAGGGGCGCTTCACCGTTGAGTCCTCCATTCGCGCCACCAAAGAGATCGACATCGCGCCGTACTACGAGCTCGAGCGGGCCGGCCGCTACACTCTCTCCGCCAAGGTGTACGTCCAGCAATGGGGCAAACTGCTCACCGCCAAGCCGGTCAAGTTCGATGTCACCAACGGCACCGTGCTCTGGGAGCAGATCTTTGGGCTGCCGTTGAAGAAGGGCGATCCGCCCGGCCAACCGATCGAGGTTCGGCGCTACGTCCTCCAACAGGCCAAGCACCTCAATGCGATGAGCCTTTATGCCCGGGTGGATAACGGCAAAGGCGGCAAAGTGCACCGGGTGTTGCCCGTCTGCCCCATGGTGTCGTTCAACAAACCAACGGCGCAGGTCGGCCCCAAGGGCAACCTGCACGTGCTCTGCCAGACCGGTGCCCGGGAATACAACTACTCCATGATCGACCCCGACGGAAAAATCATCGCGCGCCGCCACTACTTCATCACCAAAACCCGACCGCGATTGGATTTCAAAAAAGGACAAATCATCGTCGCCGGAGGCTTCCAAGTCATCCGGCCTGACGACCTCCCGTCGAACAAAAAGACCGGCGCAGAGTCGGAGTTGATCGTCCCTCGCAACGAGCCCAAACCCATCCCCAACATCCAGCCGCCCGTTCCACTCCCGCCAAAGCGCCCCGGGAACTAGCCCGCGAGTCGGCGCATCATGAACTCAAGCACATTCCCCTTCATCGCTCTCGCTGCATTGCTGGCGCTTGGCCAAGCCGGCTGCACCCAACCCAAAAAAGAGATGAACTTTCCCGAAGACGTCGCGTTTCTCAAAAATCATGTCGAGGTCATCGTGCTTGGCCAAGGCGCAGGTTCCCCGCAGGTCGCCGTCGTACCGGCTTACCAAGGTCGCGTGATGACCAGCACCGTGGGTGGAGCCGAACGCCCAAGCCACGGCTGGATCAACTACGACCTCGTTGCCGCCGGTGAGTTCGGCCCGCACATTAACGCGTTCGGCGGCGAGGATCGTTTTTGGCTGGGGCCGGAGGGTGGCCAGTTTTCCATCTTTTTCAAAAAGGGCGATCCGTTCGACCTCGATCATTGGCAAACCCCGGCAGTGATCGACACCGTGCCGTACGAGATCACCGCCAAGTCGGATGCCGCCGTATCGTTTCGGCGCGAGGCAAAAATAAACAACTACTCCGACACCGAGTTCAGCCTGCGGATTGACCGCACTGTGCGACTGCTGGATCGCGCCCGCACCGCCGAGTTGCTGGGCACCGCGTTGCCGGACGGGGTGTACGTGGTGGCGTACGAAACCGAAAATATTTTGACCAACACCGGCGAGACGGCCTGGATCAAAAAGAGCGGCCTGCTCTCGATCTGGATTCTCGGTATGTACAAGCACTCCGAAGAGACAACCGTGCTGGTGCCGTACGTCGAGGGCGACGAGGCCAAGCTCGGCCCGATCGTCAATGCCGACTACTTCGGCACCGTACCGGCCGAACGGTTGCAGGTTGCCGACGGCGTGATCCGTTTCTCCGGCGACGGCCAGTACCGCAGCAAGATCGGCCTCACGCCGCAGCGTGCCAAGCCGGTGCTCGGCAGTTACGACGCCACCCGTCAACTGCTGACCCTCGTGCAGTACACCAAGCCGGAAGGGGCGACCGACTACGTCAACTCCATGTGGGAACTGCAGGATGAACCGTTCAAGGGCGACACGGTGAACAGTTACAACGATGGCCCGCCGAGTCCCGGCGCCAAGCCGCTTGGCCCGTTTTATGAGTTGGAATCCTCCTCGCCGGCGCTGGCTCTCAAGCCGGGCAATAGTGCCACGCACGTCCACCGCACCATCCATTTGCAGGGCGACGAGGCCGCCGTCCGCGCCCTTGGCCAAGCGCTCCTCGGCGCTATCGAATAGTCTTGGTCGCGGGTTGGCCGTGGAGGTGGTCGCCGTTTTTTGAGGCTTGAATGGCCTTCGGAGTGTCGACCGGCACGCCGGGATCGCCCTGCGCGTTCATCCAGCGGTCCAATTCCTTCCGCAGCTTGGCCAAGCGCTTGGCTTCCGACGGGTCGTTGGCCAGGTTTTTCATTTCATACGGGTCGGCGGCGACGCGATAAAGCTGCTCGGCCGGTCGGTGCATGTAGCGCTTGACCAGGTTGTAACTGCGCTGCGAGTTCCACGAATCCCAAACCCATGTGGCCCAATACGGATTGTTGAGTTGGCCGGTGCCCCTTGTACCCATGAGGTGTTTCTCGATGTAAATCTCATCCGGCGAAAGATTTCGGATGTAATGGTACTCGCCGTCGCTCACGGAGCGGATCGGGTAGGGTGGGCCTTCCGGGATGTTGTTGTGCACGCCGTAAGTGAATTGCCGATGCGCACCGGTTTTGCCGTGCAGCGCCGAGAGAAAACTCGAGCCATCGTAGGGATGCACTGATGGCTTGCCGCCGGCGGCATCGACGAGCGTCGGTAAAATGTCGGCGTACTGCACGAGGGTGTCGGTGCGTTTGCCGGCTGGCACTTGACCTGGCCAGCGGGCGACCAGCGCGGTGTGCACGCCGGTGTTCCAGTTCGTCCATTTGTTGCCGGGAAACTGCGAGCCCTGCTCGGAGGTGAAAAGCACGAGCGTATTCCGCTCTTCGCCGGTGGCCTTGAGCGTGTCGAGAATTTCACCGACTTGGCCGTCCATATACGTGATCTCGGCGAGGTACTTGGCGAAGTCCTGCCGGGTGCGAAGCGTGTCTGCGATGTTCGGCGGCAGCTTGAGTTTCGCCGGCGGGTACTGCGACGGGTCGCCCATCACCCACGGCACATGCGGCTCCACCAACGCGACGACGAGGCAGAACGGCTGTTTGGCATCGCGCTGCATGAAGCTGCGAATGCCGTCGAACTGATGGTTGCGCGTGGGGTTGCGGACGCAGTTGGGGTCGAAGCCGCTGACGTTCTCAAACGGAAACGCCGCCGCCGGTTTGACGTGCACCTTGCCGGCGATGCCCACTCGGTAGCCCAGCGCGCCGAGGTGGTGCGGCATGCTCTTGACGGTCGGTTGGCTGGCGGAGTGATTCCACGCGCAGCCGTTATGCAGCGGGTATTGGCCGGTCATCAACTCCGCACGGCACGGTTGGCACATCGCCTCGGCGAGCCAGGCGCGGTTGAAGGTGAGTCCCTGGCTGGCCAGGCGATCGATGTTCGGCGTCTTCGCGTTTTGGCCTCCGTACAGCGGCAGGTCGTTGTATGTGCAGTCGTCGGCCATGATGATGAGAAAGTTGGGCCGCTTGGCCAAGGCGTCGGCCGCTTGGCCAAGCGCAACGAATAGAAGGGAAAGTAGAAGCCGGTTCATGGCCGGTGAGCATCCCGCTAAAGAGATGAAGGGTCAATTCATTCCCAGATGGGGCTTCGGAGCGCTGGCGGGTTACTTTCCGGCGTCTACGTAATGGCGACCCTCGGTTCGCTTGGTTTCAAAACGTGGGTTGGTGCAAAAGACCTTCACCTCATGCCCCTGCATCCGGGTGACGATGCCTCCTTTTCGAACGACGACCTTTTCGTCGCCGTACAGCAGGTGAAGTGTACGACCGTTCAATACCTCCAATTCGGTAACATCGACTCCGAGATGTCGGTGGTCGTCTTCGTTGACCAGGATCAGGAGATAGTCGGCTTGGTTTCCTTTTAGCGCGCCTCGAACACCGATCCCCGGTGCGTCAAAAAGATCGTCGATGACTGCCACTTCAACAGTTTGATCGGCGCCCACCAAGAGCGGTTCGAGTGCGCTTAATTCGGAGGTCATGGCGTAGAGTGATTCCCGGAAAAGTGGATCGTCGATGGTTTGTGTTCCCCAATAGAGGATGCCTCGGGCGCCGTGTACAATTGCGTCATAGGCCATGAATCGTGACTGGTTATAGCTCGGATAAAGACGCTTGCGCCCAGCCCGACCCTTGTGCCATGAAAAACCCTGGAGAACCATCCAGACAGGCTTGCCGCGACTGATTGCATCCCAACGATCCACCAGTCGCCCGATACTCTGCAGATCCGTGCCAGTGCTGCGCACGGCGTAGTAGTCGCAACCGGTGATGTCGATGGAGTCGATGTAATCCCGAACGTATTTCACATCGCTGTCGGCAGCTTCGTTTACCCAGAAAGGCAGGTTGCGTTCGTCCAACTCCTGGACGAGTCGAATGCCTTCATTCATCTTTGTGATGACTTTGTCTCCTTCTTTTTTGGCATAATTTACCGCCTTGGGTATCTGGTTATTCCAATCCTCGCGGGTGAAGCCGGCGCGCTCCTTGAGAAAGCTGTACGCGGTAAATGTCCAGACAATTTCGTCTGGACCTTCCCAAACGGCCAAGGCAGGGTGATTCCGCAGTGTCTCGATTTGTTTCCGCAACCCCGGGGTGGCCCCCTGCTGGACGCTGAGCGGCACCCAGCCCATCATTCCCTGCGCGTGCGCCGAGTCGAGGGCGGCCCGGTTGCTGCATCGGACAAGGTTGATGCCGCTCTCAGCCATTCTTTGAAGCTTTTCCTTGTCGCCTGGGAACTCATAGAAACCAATCGGGAAACGCAGCCTGCCGTTGTGGTCTGTCAGGATGCCGGGGTGTCTCGACTTTTGTTCAACGGTCAAGATTTGTATCCCGCGTTTGGCGGCGACGGAGACTTCGCCCCCACCAGCCACGGCCAAAGTTTCGTTGCTCATCCCCGTCCCGAAATCGGTTCGCCGGGCCAGGACGCGGTTGCCCAGGCGCAAGCCGGACACGACCGGGCCGGGCTTTGAGGGTACGTCAAACTCGATGGGCACTCCACGGTCGATGAAGCCGCTGTACTGCAAACTTTCGCGGTATACTTCATGAACCAGCTGGATTTCTGTTGCCAACTCCCTGCCGGTGCACCAGAGGAAAAACGTGTCGTGCCCGCGCAACAGCATGTGCCAGAGCAGTTCCTGATATTTCTCCCGGCTGAACTGCTCCACCGCCGGATCGGGGTTGGCCGGGGGCGCGGTGGTGTGCCAATGGACGAATGGAATGATCGGCGTCTGTTGAGGAGTGTGCCGGCCGGCATTCGAGGCGGTGAGCAACATGTTGTAAAACCACCGGTAATCCTTCGGCTCAAAATCATACCAACCAAACGTCGGATACCACGTGTAAACCACCGGCATCGCAAACGTGTAGCCGCACGGCCCGAACTCGTGCGCCCACTCGCGGTAGCGCGCCTTTTGGTCGGCCAACGCCGGCGCGTCGGGAGTTTCGCGTTCGAAATAATCGTACCAGTACCGGTGGCCGTTGTGCGGATAGACGCCATAGTTGCCGACCAGCGCATCGGGGAAATGCGCCGTGACGTTGTCGCCAAAAGCGACACGCTGCAGCCGGCTCCGGATCGTCCGAAGCGCAGTCTGAAATTTACGGAAATCGTCGATCTCCGGCACATGTTCGCGGCAGCGGCGGCACCGTTTCGAACTGGCCCAGGCGTCGTTCCACTCAATGGGGCCGTCAATTTCCCAGTCCGCAAAGACAAAGTCTGCCGCGACTCCGGCGGCCTTGTATTGCTTGAGGAACGCCTCGACGCGCTTACGGATCACCGGAATGCGATGCTCCAGCGTGAACGGGCAACCCATCGTGCCGCCGAACGATTTCTCGGCGAACGGCTTGCCGTCTGCATCGACGTGCTGGGTTTTTTCCGTGCCGTCGAAAAAAGAGTGCAGGCATCCCGTGGCATCGATCGCCACTGGCATGCCGATGCGTTGCTGCATGGCGCCGATGCGCAGCCCCTCCTTCAACAGCGTTTCGAACGAACCCGAACTCCACCGTACGGAGTAGCCGATGCCGCGCTTGGCCAAGTCGTCGAGCGCCTTGGCCGCCTGATCATCGGGCAGGGCCGAGAGCGCTCCGCCGATCGGCAGCACGAATAGCGGCAGCCGATCGCCCCGGGGCGTAGAGAGTGGCTCGGTATTTTCGAGGACGACCCGGAGGTTCTCGGGCCACTCCTTCGGGGGTTGCGCGCCGGCCGCTTGGCCAAGCGTGATGAGCAGGGGTAAAAGCAAAAGCTGTTTCACGGGCGGCGAGCTTTCAGTATCGAACGTGGCAGGTCAACTTCCCGTTAGTCCCACCACCAGTAAATGAACGAGTCGGGCGCGAGGTGTATCAGTGGCCAAGTGAGGCCGACTGCGGCGGCGTAGATGAGCGGGTAAACCGCAAGCCGCCGGTGGCCCGGCCAAGCGAGCAAAGACAGTGCAACAACCGGCACGGCAAAAAGCGAGAGCCACATCAGCCCCCAGATGAACCAGGCGGTCGTTGAATGTGACTCGAAAAGCCAATAGCTCGGATTGTCGTTGATGTGCTTGGGCCAGCGGCCAAGCGCGAACCGAAGGTGCACGGCCAAGCCGTAAAAATGCATCAGCCAAGCGAGCGGTACGGCGGAGGCCGCGAGAGCGCATTGCCACGTCACCAAACTCTTCGCAGTTATGGGGTTTGTGTTCGGGTTTTCAGTGGGCACGGGCTGATGAGTCGGGCACCGGTTTCAGACGCAACGATCACGCGAACCGTTCATTTTTCATTAAAACAGCGGGAAAAATGAGGCCAAAATTTCTGTAATTTTTGTGTGCAATTGAGGGGGTGTGTGTTATGACGCCCCCGACCTATGAGCAAACCAATCGCCCGAATGAATGGCGAGTTCCCCGCAGTGAGTCGCTTGGCATTGTCCGCAATTGCCGCAGCGGCTGTGACGACTCAGGCGGTGGAATTCGAGAACGACGTGGTTGAGGGCAGCCTCGACACGACGCTAAGTTACGGAGGATCCTTCCGAACATCGGCCGCAGATCCCGGCAACATCGGCATTGCCAATGGCGGTACGCGTTACTCTGTCAACGGCGACGACGCCAATCTGAACTACGGCACCGGCCTGTTCTCGCACGTGGCCAAGGGCACGCACGACCTTGAGATTGACTTCAAGAAATTGCAGGACGTGAGCCTGTTCCTTCGCGGCACGTACTTTGTCGATTTTGAAAACATTCGCGGCGACAGCCCGTTGAGCGACGCGGCCAAGCGCGAGGTCGGCCGCGACATGGAGTTGCTCGACGCTTACATCTCGTACGATCTCCCGACGTCGATCCCGGTGAATGTCCGTCTGGGCAACCAAGTGCTGAGTTGGGGCGAGAGTACGTTTATCCAAAACGGCATCAATGTCATCAACCCGGTTGACGTGACGAAGTTTCGCATTCCCGGCTCGGAGCTGCGTGAGGCGTTGCGGCCGGTGCCGCTGCTGTCGGTGTCGCTGCAGGTGACGGACGCCCTGACGCTGGAAGGCTTTTACCAGTTCAAGCAGGAGGAGATGGAGATCGACCCAGCGGGAAGTTATTTCAGCACGAAGGATTTTGTCGGGCCGGGCGGGCAGTATGCGATGCTGGGCTTTGGCAGCGCCGGCCAGCCGAACATGGAGAGTTACATGGACAATCCGCTCTACGGCCTGCTCGAGGGTGAGCCGGCACGGGTGCCGACGATCTCGAATCCGAGGTTCAATCCGGCCCAGCCGCCGAGTGCCGCGAATGCGCCGTTCCTGCCGGTAGGCGCGGCGGGAATCCCGCGCGGCAAGGACAACCGGGCCAGCGACAGTGGGCAGTTTGGTATCGCAGCACGCTACTTTGCCGAAGGGCTCAACGACACGGAGTTTGGTTTCTATTTTATTAACTACCACAGCCGGTTGCCGTTGGTCAGCGCGATCACGGGGCGCGACATCCTCGGCGAGTTGCAGCCAACGATCAATCTGGTGAAAGGCGGCATTGGCCAAGTGGACGGTCTGTTGGCACAGGTCAACGGCGGATTGGCCCAGGTGGCGGGTGGTCTCACTCAGGCCGAGGCCGGCTTGGCCCAGGTCAACGGTGCCATCGCCCAACTCGAGGCGGCCGACCCGAACAGCGATCAGTTGCCCGGACTCCGGGCGCAGCAGGCCGCCGTCCTTGGCCAACAGCAGGGGCTCTTGGCCAAGCAGGCCGAGCTCAACGGCTCAAAGGGCCAGCTCGATGCCACGCACGCGGAGTTGACCGGTCAATTGGCCGGTCTGCAAACCGGCCTCCCGCAGCTTTATGCCGGAACGGCGCGG
>CAUZVJ010000009.1:0-19024 GCA_963583225.1 Verrucomicrobiia bacterium | reverse complement strand
GACCGCCTCATCGCCATGCTTTGCGGCGCCGAAAGCATCCGCGAAGTGATCGCCTTCCCGAAAACGGCCAAGGGCGCTGACCTGATGAGCGACGCCCCCAGCTCCGCCGAGCCCAAGCAACTGCGCGACCTGCACATCAACCTCCGCGTCCCCAAGCCGGAGTGACGACACTCACTCGTTGACAAAGTAGCTCAGGTTCTCGAGTTCCATTGCGAGGTTGACATCGTTGACGGTCACCTCGTCGGGGATCGACAACACGATCGGCGCGAAGTTGAGGATCGCCACCACGCCGTACTCGATCAGTTGATTGGCCACCTCCTGCGCGGTGGTTAGCGGCACGCAGAGCACCGCCATCTTCACGAAATGCTCGTCGATGATCTTGGGCAGTTTCTCCATCGACTGCACTTTAATCGAGGAGTTCCCCGGCAAACAACGGCTTGGCGACACATCGAACGCGCCGACAATTTCAAACCCCTCCTGCTCGAACCCGCGATAGCTCAACAGCGCGCGCCCGAGGTTGCCGATGCCCACGATCACCACCGGCTGCAGGCTCTTGGTGCCGAGCCGCTCGGAGATCATCTCGATGAGCTGCCCCACGTCGTAGCCCAGCCCCCGCGTGCCAAACTGCCCGAAGTAGGTCAGGTCTTTGCGCAGCTGCGTGGGCTTGACGCCGGCCGCCTTGGCCAGGATCTCGCTCGATACCGTGCGGATTCCGTTGTTTTCCAGCCGATGCAGGCAGCGCGAATAGACCGATAAACGATAGATCGCCTTTCGGGGGATTTCTGTTCGCGCCACTTTTTTCACCGGCTAATCGACAAACATCATTTCGTTGGATACCAGCAGCGCCTGACCGAACCGCTCCCAGACGACGGCGCTGGGAACGAAGTCATCGACAAAGCGCTTGGCCAGGCCCAGTTCCTCCGCCGACGGCTCGCGCTGGTAGGCCAAACGGTACATCACGCGGATGCGGCTTTCATCCGCGACCGCCCGGACCTCCACGCGCTTGGCCAAGCGTCTGGCCTGCGCCTCGATGAACGGGCTGTTCAGTAGGTACAACGCCTGCTGCGGCACGGTGGTCGTGAAGCGCTGCGGGCAGGTCGTGTCCGGCCCGGCAAAGTCGAAGGTGCGAAACAGGTTCGGCAGGTTCTGCCGATTGACAAAGGCGTACACCGTCCGGCGGTTGGCATCCGGCTTGTCGTCAATGCGAACCGACCGGCCGCCCTGCTGGAGGCTGAGACCGCCGGACACCCTCAACACCGAGTCGCGCATCGCCTCGAAGTCCAGCCGCTTGCGGTTCATCTGCCACAGCAGCCGGTTGCCGGGATCGCGCCCGGCGAATTCCGGGTGAATCGATTCGCCTTGCTGATACGTGCTCGATGTCACGATGCCGCAGACCAGCGCCTTGACCGACCAGCCATTGTCCACGAACTCTGCCGCAAGAAAATCGAGCAACCTTGGGTGAGAGGGCGGCTCGGCGCGGACGCCAAAATCACTCGGCGTGACGACAAACCCACTCCCGAATAATCGTTGCCAAACGCGGTTGACCATCACCCGCGCCGTAAGCGGATTCTTCGGGTCAGCAATCGCCCGGGCCATCTCGAGCCGGCCGCTGCCCTCCGCAAACGGCTTACGCTCTCCATCCGACAGCACGGCGATAAATCGCCTCGGCACGGCGTCCCCTTTCATGCCCGGATTACCTCGCCGAAAAATTCGCGGGTTGTGCGGCGAGGCGTTGTCGAGCAGCACCATCGCGCGGTTCGGCGCGCCGGGGTGTTCGCCCTCCAACTCGTCAAACTTTCTGCGGCGCGAGCGGATGCCCTGCCTCCCCTCCACGTCCATCACACGCATCACATCACCGTCGGAGAGCTTGGCCGGCGAGGCGTCGGAGTACACCACCTCGTGCAACTTGGGCTGATCCTCCCCGGCCTTGTACAGCAGTTGGCCAAGCGACTTGGCGGCCGACTCCAGCGACTCGGTATCGTTGAACGCCGCCCGCACTGCCGGGTGCGCCTTGGCCAACGCCTCACCTTCCAGTACCGCCTTGGCCTGTTCGTCAAACGACTCGGCATCAAGTTTGGCCAACGCAAACCAAGCGGCAAAAACCGGGTCGCCGCTCTCCCGCCGCTTGGCCAAGTGACGCATCCACCGGCGCGTCACGTCGGGGTCGAGCTTGGCCTTGCGGGCCAGCTCATCGACCTTGCCTGCCTCCACCTTGGCCGCCCGGTGCGCCGCCCAAATGTAGTCGCCAGTCTGCCGTTTCACCTGCTCGCGAATGCGGGCGTACTGCTCACGCTGATAATTGTTCAACTTGTCCTCGCGCCGCTTGCGCTCTTTGCCGAACGCCGCCCGCTGCGCCGGATCCATCGCGTCGCTGATAAACGGCTTGTCGCCGGGTTCATGGCTGCTGGCGAACACGCCATAAAGCGAATAGTAATCCGCCATCGGGATCGGGTCGTATTTGTGGTCGTGACAGCGCGCGCAACTGACGGTCAACCCCATCATGCCACGGGTCACGACGTCGATGCGGTCGTCGATGATGTCGTGCGGGTTGTTGAGAAACCGCCGGCCCAGCGTGAGAAACCCCATCGCAGCGAGCGGCCGTTTGTCGGCACCCAACTCCAGTTTGTCGGCAGCCAACTGCTCAAGGATAAAACGGTCATACGGCAGGTCGGCGTTGAAGGAATCGATCACATAGTCCCGGTAAGTGTACGAGTGGGTGAAGAGCCGCGCCTGATCCCCGGCGAGGTAGCCCTTGGTGTCGGCGTAACGCGCCACGTCAAGCCAATGGCGTCCCCAGCGCTCACCAAAACGCGGTGAAGCCAGCAATCGCTCCACGACGCGCAAATACGCCCCCGGCGAGTCGTCGGCCACAAAGGCATCCACCTCCCCCGGCGTCGGCGGCAGGCCGGTCAGGTCGAATGTCACCCGGCGAATCAGCGTCCGGCGGTCGGCGCGCCGGGCCGGCTGCATCCCGTTTTCGCGGAGCTTGGCCAGGATGAAGTGATCCATCGCGCCGCTTGGCCAGGCGGAGTTTTCCACCGGCGGCACGCTTGGGCGGGTAACCGGCTGGTATGCCCAGTGATCGGATGCCTCCGCCCCCGTGGCAACAACACAGGCCGCTGCGAACGCCAGTCTGATGCGGTGCAAGTCCATCAGTCAGGCCGCCTCGGCCAATTTGTGACGCCGACGACGCCACCAAATCCACCCGCCACACCCGAGCAGCAGCACAAACACAGCGATGGCAAACGGCGCCGCAAGGATCGCCAGCGCCGAACCGAGGAAGGCACCGCTTGTCTCGACCGATGCCACGATGGGATTGCCCAGACCGCCGGTTGTCACGGTCGATGAAGCGCGCGTCACGACCGTTGTCGCCTGCACCGCACCGGCCGCGCTGCCCCCGGCGATCAGGCCGAGCAGCCATTGCAGCCACGGATCCATGCCAGTGATGAAGGATGCAGTGATAACGGTTCCGGCCACGATCGCCGCCGGGCTGGCGACGGTATCGAGCAGATTGTCAATCCACGGAATGTAGTAGCCGCCGATTTCGAAAAGAGTCGCCACGAGAAAAACCATCATGGCGATGTCGCTGCTCAACCAGTCGAACCCGGCAGCCAACTCGATCAACGGCTCCCCATCGGCGTTTTGAGCGCGGGTGCCAATATTCACCGCCAGCAACGGCACAAAGACACGAAACCCACACGTCGCGCTCAGGGCAATGCCGATCAAAACAGACATGACCTCTTCCATCCGGCGATGCTACCAATCGCGCGGGCTGCAAACAACCCATCAATCCGCGAGCAGGCGGCCCTGTACGAGCCGCAAAATCCGGTCGGCGTGGGTCTCCGCCGCCGTGCCGTGGGTGACCAGCACCACCGTGCCGCCGCCGCGATGAAACTCGGCCAAGTGCCGAATCACTTCCGCCGCGTTTTCCGGGTCGAGATTGCCGGTCGGCTCGTCGGCGAGAATCACTTTCGGCCGGTTCAGCAACGCCCGGGCCACGGCCAAACGCTGGCGCTCCCCGGCGCTGAGTTCGCCGGGGCGATGACTGCCGCGCTTGGCCAAGCCGAGTTCGTCCAGCAACCCGGCGGCCCTCTGGCGCACCGCCTCGCTTGGTTTGCCGGGGTAGGCCAACAACACGTTGCCGAGCAAATCGAGATACGGCACGAGGTGAAACATTTGAAACACAAAACCAATCTCGCTCGATCGCAGCTTGGCCCGCTCCGACGGCGACAGCGCGTAAAGATCGCGCCCGCCCAGTTGCACCGTCCCCGCGCTTGGCCGTTGCATGCCGCCGAGCGTGAGCAGCAGCGTGGTTTTACCGGAGCCGCTTGGCCCGCGCACGGCGACGAACTCGCCTTCGGCAACCTCCGCCGTGAAACGGTCGAGGCTCGTTACTTCGGAGCCGTTTTTGCGAAAAATTTTTGTGACCTCGACGCAGCGTATCATCGTCAATCCTCCCGCAAAGTTTCCGCCGGGTCATGCGACACCGCCAGCATCGCCGGAATGAAACTGGCCAGCGCAGCGAACAACGGCGTCGCCACGATCAACTGCGCAGCGAGCGGCCAGTTCGCGTGAATCGCCTTTTTCGTCACCGGAAAAAGCGACGGCCCAAACTCCAGCACAACCCATGTGCCCAGCGCCGCGCCGATCAACGCCGCCACCAATCCGACCATCACCGCCTTGCCAAGAAACAACCCGGCGATGCGTCCGCCGCCTTTACCAAGCGCGCGCAGGATTCCAATTTCCTGCCGCCGATCGCGCACGTTGAACACCGCGAGCAACGCAATCCAAACCGCGCTGGCCAGCAACACAGACGGCAGCACCACTCCGTTGACTTTCTCGCGAGTCTGCCGCTGCTTGGCGCGGGCATCGGCGAGCGTCCGTTTTTGCACCACCTGCACTTCCGGCAAAATACCGCCAATCTCCTTCCGCAAAATAGCCAGCGGATCTTGATCGGCTGTGAGGCAGAGACAGTCGATCGCTTCAATCTCGTTGATTTTCCCCGCCAAGCCGAGAACCGATTGCACGTCATCGAGTCGCGCAAAAATCGTGATGTCATCCGGCGTGCCGGTCTCGATCGTATCGTTCGCGACGGTGAACTCCCGCACGCCGATGTGCATCTTTTCACCCTTCTTTTTTTTCTGCACGAGCGCAACTTGGGAGCCGATGTGAATCGTTCCTTTTTTGATGACGAAGCCCATCGGTTTTTTGCCCTGCCCCGGCGCGACGTAAGTTTCCGACAGGCCAACCAGCAAAACGTCCTGGCTGTTGATGGTGTATTCGCGGCGCAGCGAGCCGACGAGGTGATTGAACGAAACGTTGTTGGTCAGTTGCGTGGCCAAGCGGTCGAGCATCGAGACGTCCATCGCGTGCCGCGAAAAACCGTCGCGATAAAACTGGGTCAAGTCGGTCTTGGCAGGAATCAGCCGCAAATTGAAACCCATGTCGCGGGTCACCCGGCGTGTTTCGCGCTCGTCGGCCTCGGCGAGCAGTTGCGACGCGACAACCACCGTCACCGCCAGCGAAAGGCCCAGCAGCGAAAAAAGGGTGTTGAGCTTCCGAAAGCCCATCTCCCGAAGAATATGCGACAAAACGGACATCAGTAATCCGGCGTTAAAAAAATGTACTTCATTCTATTGCAACTTATCGCGCTCTCCCTCTCCCCACACCGCTTGGCCAAGCGCTTGTTTTTTAACCGCGAATGGACGCGAAGTGACGCGAATGAAACGAAGCATTCCTTCTCCCTTAGGGAGAAGGTGGCCGGAGGCCGGATGAGGGTGAAACCCCTCGGATGTTTTTTCGATAAACGTCACAGTCTGATCGCAGGATTAGAGGTTCCCTGCCCTCCGCAGCAAGAGCAGTCCGCCGCCGGCCAAGGTCGCCACGGCGATGATGCCCAGCACCCACCACATCGTGTGCGCTTGGCCAAGCGCCGCCGGTTCCGGCTTGGCCTCCACAACCGGTTCCGGTTCGGCTTCGGGCAATTCCTCCGACTCGATGTTGAACTCAATCAACTCTTCACTGTAGCCAAGCGAAAGTTGCTCGAAATGGTTCGACGACGGCGTCCCGCTTGGGCGCGAGTTCGGGCCGCGCGAAATGATGCGGCTGATTTCGGCTTTCACCTGCGGGTTGTCCGGATCAAAACCAAGCTCGGCGTAAGCCGCCGTTCGCTCGGCGCGACCCCACGACAAAGGGAACCGCTCCCCCTGCATCCACACGCGGTCGAGTCCGCACTCGCAATCCTGCCCCACGACCGCCATGGCCTCCTGCAATTCGGATCGCGTCACCAAGCCGCCGCGCAGCGATTGGCCGACCCGGCGGCCGCGCCCCATCAACACCACGGCTTGCGGCTCCGGCACCGGCGCGGCATCGAGGCCGAGACTCCACAGCAACACCGACTCATCGGCGACGCGCTTGGCCGGCACAACGACGACCACCGGCGGATGATCGACCGGCTTGGGCATTTGCGGCATCAGCGGCGTGATCGCTTTGATCGCATCATCCACGGCGGTGCGGGCGCGCTTGGTTTGCGCTGCGTCGGTTCCCTCGACAAATAAAATAACAGCGTAAGCGGGAATGAGTTTTTCGATGAGTTCATCCCGGGTCGGCGACGAGACGACGGACGACAAAAAGTCCCACTCGGGATTGTCCGGCTTTGCGGCGGGAAAGTTGACCGCCCAAGCCAACTCGCCGTCGGGCGACAGCAGCAGACCGGCAGGCACTCCCGGCGTCCGCTTGGTCAGGCGCTTGGCTTGCGGGTGGTCGCCCTTGGCCAAGTTGACCAACTGGAACTGAACATTGGCATCACCGAACAGCACCGCCGCCGCTTGGCCAAGTTGATCCACTCGGGCGCCGGACACTTGGTCATCGACGAAACAGTAAAACGTGTAACGCTCGTTGCCCAAGTCCGCAAAGCCAACATCGCGAACCGTGTAACGACAGGCTTGGCCGGCGATAGTCGCCGCCAGTATTCCGGCAAACAAAATGGGTAAACGCAATTTCAACGTGCGCGGAACGATAATGGTATCCCCGTTGACCGCAAGGCCAAATCGCCCGTAACATCGGCGGCCGGGAGATGCAGGCGTTGATCGAGGAATTCGGGCAGTACCTCCGCCACGAGCGGGGGCAGTCCGAGCACACCCAAAAGGCGTACAGCAACGTTCTCAACCGCTTCGCCGACTGGGCCGCCGGGCGGCAACTCTCCCGCTGGAATTCCGTCGAACTGTCGCACCTGCTCGGCTACCTCAAGCATCAGCGCACCAGCGAGACTCCGAGCGGCGACGACGCACCAAAAAAACGCGGCCGCCCCCGCAGCGACTCGGCCAAGCTCAGCACCGAAAGCCTTTATCTCGAGATCGCCGCGCTCAAGGCATTCTACCGTTTCTGTGTGCAGGAACAGTTTTTGCCGTTGAACATCGCCGAGAATCTCACTCTGCCCCGCCGCTGGAAACGGCTGCCCAAGGCGTTGACCAATTCGGAAATCGAGAAACTGCTGCGGCCGATCGAGTCGGTGACGCCGGCGACACTTTGCGACCACGCGATGCTTGAGCTTGGCTACGCCTCCGGCTTGCGCTTGGCCGAGTTGCGCGGATTGCGGCTCGAGCAACTTCGGCTCGACGCCGGTTTCATCCACGTCATCGGCAAGGGAAACAAGGAGCGCATCGTGCCGGTGGGCCGCCGAGCCGTCGAGGCGATCGAACGCTACCTGAGCAACGGTCGCGACAAATTAGCCAAGCCCGGCAAGAGTCCGAGCAATGTTTTTCTCACGAGTCGCGGCACGGCGTTTGCGGCGGTGACACTGTGGGGGCGCATCAAAAAACGATGCAGCTTGGCCGGCATCAATCGCAACATCACGCCGCACATGCTGCGGCACAGTTTCGCCACACACCTGCTCGAGCACGGCGCCGACCTGCGGGTCATTCAGGAACTGCTTGGCCACTCAAGCATCGCGACCACCGAAGTGTACACCCACGTCGCCGGCAAACGGCTGAAAGCAATCCACCAGCAATTCCACCCAAGAGGCTGAACCCCCGCTTACAACACGGAGCTTCTTTTAATCCGCTGGTTTCTTTTGAGGCGGCAGTTTTTTGGGGAGAGGAAGCAACTTTACACTGACAGGGTTCGGGGCAAGTTTGCTGACTGGACCGATCACACCACCACCCATCCCGCCTCCAGACCCACCAATGACGGCAATTGGAGCGACGATCAAAAACGCGGCTGCACGGCCAGCGACCATTTTTTTTGAAACCTTTTTCGCAACCGTCACCAGCGCCGGTTCATACCCATCTTTCTCAATGGTCACCACGGTTTTCTCCTTTAGCGGCACAACAAATGAACACGGTGTTGCCCCAACCATCCCGTTGGATAACGTCACCCGGGCTCCCGTAGGGTCTGAGTTAATGAATAGAGTTTCCTTTGTTGTTCCACATCCCGTGCAAAAAACAACCAAGGCAACCGTCACTATTTTTATCGCGTAATTCATTTCGCCGTTTCCTTTTTGGGTTTCAGTTTCACTTCTATCGGATTGGGTACCAGTTCAAATTCAGCTCCTACTTGATTGGCCGCGACCCCTCCTATGCGACCCACATCGCTCGGGCCAAAAAACGATCCCGTCAGATTACTCATCACCCTTTTCAAAGTTGGTTTACCCTGTACCATAACCTCTACTTGCTCAAAACCCTCCTTTGAAATCACGACCATTAATTTCCCGCTTCGAGGCAGTACAAACTGGCAAGGCGTGCTGCCTTCTGCTCCGGTGGATAGCGCCACATGTGCCCCGGACGGATCAGAATTGACAGACAACACGTCAGTCGCAACTTCCGGAACAACCGTGATGCAACCCGACAACACCGATAGCAACATACAGACAATCATTGGCTTGATGAAATGCTTCATTGGTTTTTCAGATCTTGTGATTTCAAAGCGAACGGTCGGAAATTATTTATCATCCTGAATCGCGTCAAGAAAAATGGCGGCTAATTTATTGCGCCAACCAAGCTCGCATTTCTGCTTTTGGAATAAATGAAGGGGTGAAAAAGAAAATGGCGGGAGTGACGGGACTTGAACCCGCAGCCTCCTGCGTGACAGGCAGGCGCTCTAACCGATTGAGCTACACCCCCGACAAGGGGCGGGAGAACTTATCAGAAGATTGTTGCCGGTCAAGTGAGATAAGAAATAAATGATCCGGGCAACAGACGCCAAGGAGGTGGGTGTGGGGAACACCGCAGAAGGAACGTGCCGCTGCCCGAATCAGTTGGAGATGTTTCGCCTCTGGCCGGGTTATGTCAACCCCCAAATCTCGCCCCGGCCAAATTCGGGGAGCAAGCCTCTTTTCAGGCCCAAATCGGGGAAAATGCAGGATAAAAATGAGCGAAAGAGAGGGATTCGTCCTAGGTTGATTGCTCACTTATGGCTGGCGGGGATGCGATCGCCCGTACGGACTTCGCCCCCGGCTGACGCCTCTACGACGGCGCACCGGGCGTGCCCCCAAAGCCGATGATCCTTAACGTCCTGCGCTAGGCGGGCATTCTGCCTCAGCCGGAAACCCAGTTACTTGCGCCCGAAGCGGGCGCGAGCCACATTCCCCTCGCTTTTCGATGAGAACAAAACAGTTAATTTTTTTGGCCGCGCTAATCTTGGTTGCGGGGGATGTGCATGCTGCTGATGGGTTGATCGGCCACTGGCGACTGGCGGGGGATGCGCGGGACAGTTCAGGAGCTGGGCGGCATGCGGTGAATCATGGGGTGAACTTTTTGCCCGGCGAGGGGGCGGTGTTTAACGGGCGGAACGCGTGGCTGGAGGTGCCGGCAGAAAAATTGCCGACGCTGGGCAAGGGGGCGTTCAGTGTGGCGGCTTGGGTGCACACGGCGAAGGATCTCGATGATGTGCTGGGTGATGTGCTCGGGTGGTACGATCCTGATTCGCGCACTGGGATGAACTTGACGCTGATGAATTTCTCAGGCGTTACCTCGGCGCAGTCGAACACGCGAAACATTCTTTATGGCATCGACGCCGGCCGACTGGATGCGCAATGGACGGACTGCGGTCGGCCGGGGGACAATCAGCAAATCAAAGCACTGACGGTGTTTAAGGGCGGGCTATACGCGGCGACGTGGGAGCCGGGCGCGAATGACCGCGGGCATGTGTATCGCTACGCAGGCGGGCAGCGCTGGATTGACTGCGGCGCGCCGGACGTTTGCAACGCTATTTGCTCGTTGGCGGTGCATGACGGAAAGCTCTATGCGGGCTCGGAGCTTTACAGCGGCGGCGGATCGTCACTGCCGCTTTCGCCGAACACAAAACCCGGCGGACACGTGTTTCGCTACGATGGAGGCAAGCGTTGGACAAATTGCGGCAAAGTGGCCGACGTGAGGAGCGTAAGCGGGCTCGTTTCGTTCAAAGGCAAACTCTACGCCGGCACCGGCACCACCGGCGCTTGGCGCGACACGCCGCGGCATCGCGGGATGTATCGCTTCGACGGCATCGGCAAGTGGACCGACTGCGGCTGCCCGGATCTGCGCGTCGTGCACTTGGGCGTTCACAACGGCAACCTCTTCGGGTTGAGCTACGACGCGGGTGGTTTTTTCAAATACAAGGGCGACAAAAACTGGGAGCGACTTGGCCCCGTGCCGGCCAGCACGCAGGCATACTCGATGGCCATCCACCAAGGCCGCCTGCGCGTGGGCACTTGGCCAACGGGAACAGTGTTCACCCAAGACGGCCCACAACAGTGGACGAACTCCGGCCGACTGGGCGAGGAGAAGGAGGTGATGGGCATGGCGGTGTACAACGGCAAGCTCTATGCCGGCACGCTACCGATGGCCGATGTGTACCGCCTCGACGGCGCGGCGAAATGGACGTCCGTCGGCCAACTCGACAAAACGCCCAAGGTGCGCTATCGCCGCGCATGGACGATGGCGGTGTATGACGGCAAACTTTTCTGCGGCACGCTGCCCTCCGGTCACGTCCTTTCGCTCGAAGCTGGCAAATGCGCGACTTACGACCACGAGCTGCCCTTCGGCTGGCATCATCTCGCCGCAGTGAAGACAAAGGATCGCCTGCAAATCTACCTCGACGGCAAGCGCATCGCCGAGAGCACCCCGTTCAAGCCCGGTGCATACAACCTCACCACAAAACAGCCCCTCAAAATCGGCTTTGGCCAGCACGATTATTTCAACGGCAAAATGCGCGACGTGCGCCTGTACAACCGCGCACTGACAACGGCCAACGTGGCAAAGGTGATGGGTGAGCGCTAGGCGGATGCGGGGGTTTTTGAAAACCCGTTTAAAAATGGCGGAGAGGGAGGGATTCGAACCCCCGTTACCTTTTCAAGTAATCACGCTTTCCAGGCGTGCGCCTTCAACCGCTCAGCCACCTCTCCAGCAAGCGGGCGCGCATTGTGTGAAAAGCTTGGCCAAGCGGCAAGTTAATTGAAGGGCAACCATCATTTTCGTTGCGCGAGCAAACTGACCGCTTGCCAGCGGCGGGGGCTTGTGAATAGTTACCGCGCTTTATGGGGCACTTGAAGTTGCACATTCCGGGACCGATCGAGGTCAGTGAAAAGACGTTTGAGGCGTTTCGCACGCCGATGATCGGGCATCGCAGTCAGGATTTCAAAGACCTGTACACCGCCGTAATGCCAAATCTGCAGGCGCTGCTTTACACCGAGCGACTGGTCTATCTCGGCACGTCGTCGGCTTGGGGCATCATGGAGGGCGCCATCCGCAACCTCGTGGCCAAGCGCGTGCTCAACTGCATGAAAGGCGCGTTCTCCGACAAGTGGCTCGACGTGGCCAAGCGCTGCGGCAAAGAGGCCGAGGCGCTGCAAGTCGATTGGGGCTCGCCGATTTTGCCGGAACAAATCGACGAGCGCTTGGCCACCGGCGCGTTCGACGCGATCACTCTCGTTCACAATGAAACGTCCACCGGCGTGATGAGTCCTCTCTCCGAGATCGCCAAACTCAAGGCAAAGTACCCGGACGTGATGTTTATCGTTGATAGCGTCAGCTCGCTCTCCGGCGTGAAGATTGAGTTCGACAAACTCGGCATCGACCTACTGCTGGCCGGCACGCAAAAGGCGTTCGCGCTGCCGCCGGGGCTGAGTGTGTTCACTGCATCGCAGGCCGCGCTCGACCGCGCCGCGACGATCAACGACCGAGGCTACTATTTTGATTTACACGAGTTTCAGAAAAACGCCGAGAAGCGCATGACGCCGAGCACGCCGAGCATCGGGCATATTTACGCGCTCAAGTCAAAGCTCGAGGACATGATGGCCGAGGGGCTGGACGCCCGTTTTGCGCGCCACGCCAAGCTGGCGCAAATGACCCGCGACTGGGCCACCGGTCACGGCTTCACGCTGTTCCCCGAGGCCGGTTACGAGTCGCAAACGCTGACCTGCGTGAACAACGGGGCCAAGCCGGGCGGCCGCGAAATCGACGTGGCCAAGCTGCAGGGCCTGATGAAGGAACGCGGCATTTTGATCGACAGCGGCTACGGCAAAATCAAGGGCAAAACCTTCCGCCTCTCAAGCATGGGCGACGAAACAGAGGAGACGATGCAGTCGCTTTACGGCCTGCTCGACGAGTCGCTTGGGCTGCTTTAGGCGATCAGGCCATCGGCCAAGCGGAGGGTGGCGTGGGCACGGGCGGCGACGGAGTCGTCGTGAGTCGCAATGATCATCGTCAACTTGGCCTCCTGCTGCAACTCACACAACAGGTCGAGCACTTCGCCGCCGGTCTTGGAATCAAGGTTGCCGGTCGGCTCGTCGGCGAACAGTATTCGCGGCTGATTGATCAGCGCCCGGGCCAGGGCGACGCGCTGTTGCTCACCGCCGGACAACTCAGTCGGCAAGTGATTCATGCGCTTGGCCAAGCCGACCCGCTCCAGCAACTCCCTGCCCCGCCGCTCCGCAATGGCGACGCTCGTGTGCGCGATTCGCGCCGGGATGAGGACGTTCTCCAGCGCGTCGAACTCCGGCAGCAAATGGTACGCTTGAAACACAAAACCGACCTCGCGGTTTCGCCACTTGGCCAAGCGCGCCGCTCCCATGCCTAACAACGACTGTCCGTCGGCGAACACCTCTCCGGCATTTGGCTCGTCGAGCCCGCCGAGCAGATGCAGCAGCGTGCTTTTGCCCGCGCCGGACGCGCCTTGCAGCGAAAGGAAGTCGCCGCTCGCGATCTCAAGACTCACGCCGTGCAGCACCTCCACCTTGCGCCGACCAAGGTCGTACGACTTGTGCAGTCCGCGTGCTGAAAGAATCGCGTCACTCATGGCGAAAGGCCTCCACGGGCTTGAGCCGGCTGGCATTCCACGCCGGGATCACGCCGGCCAGCAGACAAATAAAGAACGACCCGACGCCGATGCTGATAAGGTCGCCCGGCACAATTTTCGACGGCAACGCCTGAAAACCGTAAATGCTCGCCGGGAATAACTCGAAGCCGGTCGTCGTTCTCATCAGTTCCAAAAACTCATTGCGATACTCGAGCGCGAGCAGGCCAAGCCCGAAACCAATCGTCAGCCCCAGCGCCGCCACGACGAGGCTTTGCGCGAAAAACACCTGCATGATTTGCCACCCGGTCGCGCCGAGCGCCTTGAGCGTCCCGATCTCCGGCGTGCGCTGAACCACGAACGTGATCTGCGAACTGGTGATGCCAAACGCGGCGACGATCATCACGAAAAACAGCAGGAAAAACATCACGTTGCGCTCCACCATCAGCGCCTCGAGAATCTGTGTGTTCTCGTCTTCCCAAGTCGTCACCACCAATCCCGCCGGCAGCGTTTTCAGCAACTCCTGCCGAACCGACTCGGCCTCGGTGGCGTCGTGCAGTTTCACCCACAACCCGTGCACCGCGTCGCCGAGGTCGTACAGTGCCTGGGCATCCTCGATCGACGCCAACACGAACGATGCATTGTACTCGTAGTAACCGGCATCGAACACGCCGCGCACTTCGAAGTCGTCCGGCAACAGCACCGTCACTTTGCCGTCCTCCTTGGCTTGGCGAATGCGATGAAAGCTCCGCGCCGAGTGTACCGCCAAAAAATCGCCGGGACGCAGGTTCAGCATTCGCGCAAACTCCGCGCCAACCACCAACCCGTTCAGACTCACGTCGGCCTTCCCGGCGACGAGGTTGTTCGTGGACAGCAGCGAACTGACCGTCGGCTCCAATTCGGTATCCACCCCGCGAACCCACGGCGTGAAAATCTGCGGGCTTTCATCGCCGTCCGGCTGCGTCTCGACGAGCACCGGGCCGATGATGAACGGCGCGGCACCCGATACTTTTTTGTTGGCAACGACCTCGTCGCGCACCGAGCGATAGCCGGCCAAAGGCTTGCCGCTCTCGGTGACTTTGAGGTGGGCGTTGAAGTCGAGCAACCGCTCGCGCAACTGCCGGTCGAAGCCGCTCATCACGCTCATCACGATGATCAGCACCGCCACGCCAAGCGTCACTCCGATGATCGAGATCAGCGTGATCGCGGAGACAAACGTGCGCTTGGGCCGCAAATATCGCAGCGCCAACGCCAATTCAAACGGCAGCTTCATACAGCGGGCGGCAGGCTACCCGAAGGCCAAGCGGCGGGAAAGGTCGAAGCCCCACCTTGGCCAATTGCCTTGCCGGTTGGCCAAGCGGAGAGCATATTCGCGGCCAAGCAATCTGAACTGAATTATGGCAACAAAATATCGAGTCGGAGTGATCGGGAGTACGGGGCGCGGCAATTACGGTCACGGGCTGGACACGGTTTGGCGAGAGTTCTCGAACACGGAAGTCACCGCCGTGGCGGACGACAACGCCGACGGCTTGGCCAAGGCGGTCAAGCGGCTCGGCAACCCGCGCGGTTACGCCGACTACCGCAAAATGCTCGAGAAGGAAAAGTTTGATTTCGTGAGCATTTGCCCGCGCTGGCTCGACCAGCATCGCGACATCATGCTGGCCGTGGCCGGGTCGGGCGTGCGGGGTATTTACGAGGAGAAACCGCTCTGCCGCACATTGCGCGAGGCTGACGAAATGATCGCCGCCTGCGAGCGAAACAACGTCAAATGCGCTGTCTCGCACCAGACACGGTACAGCCCAATTCTCGAACAGGTCGAGCAACTCATCGCCGACGGGAAGATCGGCCGCATACTCGAGTACCAGCTCCACGGCAAGGAGGACAACCGCGGCGGTGGCGAGGATTTGTGGGTGCTCGGCACGCATGTGTTTGACCTGACCCATCACCTCGCCGGTTACCCGCTTTGGTGCCAGGGCTACGCCCGGCAGGGCGGCGAGTCGGTGACGGCCAGGCACGTCCAGCCGGGCAACGAAGGCATCGGCCCTCTTGCCGGCGACAACGTCGGCGCAACCTACGCCCTGCCCAGCGAGGTTTCGGCCCACTTCCGGTCCGTCCGCCGCACCGCCGGTAATCCCAATCGTTTTGGCCTGTCGATTTTTGGCAGCGAAGGCGTCATCAAGATGACCACAGGCTATCTGCCAAGCGCCAGTTTCCTGCCGGACGGCTCGTGGACACCGGCGCGCACCGGCAAAAAGTGGATTTCCATCAGCTCGAACGGCGTTGGCCAAGCGGAGACGCTCAAGGACGGCGGCCTGCACGCCGGCAATGTGTTGGCGATCCGCGACCTCATTGCCGCCGTGGAGCAGGATCGCGATCCGGAGGCCAGCATTCGGGACGCGCGCACGGCGGTCGAGATGATCGTGGCGCTGTTCGAGTCGCATCGGCAGGGCGGCGCGCGGGTCGATTTCCCCTTGGCCAATCGCGACAATCCCCTCACTCAACTCACCGCAAAATAGGCCAAGCCGGGCCAATTCATATTAACCCGTGGCGCCAATTGGCTTTGACAGGCCAAGGGGCGACAGGCAAAGTCCCGCGCCCTTTTTGGAGGAGAGCCACAAACACAATTTTTGCAAATGTCAGACTTGGAAGACAATAACCCGACAACAAACAGCCAGACTGAAGCCAGAAACCCGCTGATTCACGACCTGAACGCCGAACCGGAAACCCCGATCATCGTGGTCGATGGCAAACTGGTGGGCAACATGTTGGTGGGCCAGTCCGGCGGCCCCACGGCAGTCATCAACGCCAGCGTGGCCGGCGTCATCCAGGAAGCCGGCAAATACCCGGATCAAATCGTGGAGATTTACGGCGGGCTCAACGGCATCTTTGGCATCCTGCAAGAAAACCTGATCGACTTGAACGAGGAGAAGGCCCGCTCCATCGAGGAACTCAAGCACACTCCTGGCGCCGCGCTGGGCACCTGCCGCTACAAGATTCGTTTCAATAAAGACCCCGAACAGGCTGCCCTCGACATGAACCGGCTGTTCGAGGTCTTCGAGGCGCACAACATTCGCTATTTCTTTTACGCCGGCGGCAACGACTCGCAGGACACCAACAACAAGGTGCATCTCGAGGCCGAGAAACGCGGCTACCCGCTGCGCTGCATCGGCGTGCCGAAAACAATCGACAACGACCTGCCTCACACCGACCACACGCCGGGCTACGGCAGCGCGGTCAAGTACAATGCCACGACGGTGATGGAGACCGCGGAGGACGTCGCCAGCATGGCCACCGATGACGGCTCCTGCTGCATCATTGAGGTCATGGGCCGCGCCGCCGGCTGGCTCGCCGCCGGCACCGTGCTGGCCAAGCGCAAACCCACCGACGGGCCACACCTCATTTTGATACCGGAAATCCCGCTCGATGAGGATAAGTTTTTGACCAAGGTCAAGGAAATCGTCGTTCAACTCGGCTACTGCATCGTCGTCACCGGCGAGGGCGTGAAAAACACAGAGGGACACGAACTCGGGGCGGACAAGACGCGGCTCGATTCGTTCGGCCACCCGGTACTCTCCGGCGCTGCCGAGGCGCTCGGCGAGCTTGTCCACGGCAAACTCGACCTCAAGACACGCACCGTGAAACTCGGCTACGCCCAACGCGCCGCCGCGCATTTCGCCAGCCAGCAGGATGTCGATGAGGCAGTCGCCTGCGGCGTTGCCGCCGTCCGCGCCGCCATCGATGGCAAGAGCGGATTCATGATCACGATCGAGCGCCAGTCTGATGAGCCGTACGAGTTCACCACCGGCCTGCATCCGCTGGGCGACATCGCTCTGGTGGAGCGCACCATCCCGCGTGACTGGATCAGCGAGGACGGCTGGTTGCCCAACGAAAAGCTCATCAAATATGTGGCCCCGCTGGTAGCCGGTCGATTGGATCTGCCCACCAAGGGCGGCCTGCCCAAGTTCGCCGAGTTGACCCGCGTACCGGTCGAGAAGGTTCTGCCGCCGCGCTCCCCGCTGGTTCACCCGGAGTCCGAATAAGACCGGCTCCCACTCCCGCCACCGGCGGCTTCAGTGCCGGTTGCCGCAGGTGTAGTCGCCCTCCTCCCAGCCGTCGCGGCTGTGGTAGGCCCACCAGTCGTATTCCTTGGGCGAGCCATTCATGCGGGCCGCGTGGCCATCGACGTAACTCAACACAATGCCCCTCTTGTGCGGCATGGATTCGTAGTTCCAGTACGGCATTTCCCAAGTCAGCACCGCGAGGGTCGGATTGACGCAGTCGCTAGCCTTGCGGCCGCTGACCGGCCGGTTCACTTCGTAGGTGCTTTTATCTTTTTTCAGGTAGATGTGGTTCCACACGTAGGTCACGTGATTGTTTCGCACTTTGAAATCTTTTGTCCAGCTCACCCGCGGATCCTCTGTCTTGACGCCAATCGGGCAGGCGAAAACGGAGTGGGGCATCTTCGGCTTGCCGCGTTGCTTGGGATCGGGAGCACCGGTGTTTTTCCCGATGTAAGGCTCGAGCAACTGTGGCATCCAAACCAAGTCACCGCGAAGCGCATAACCGTCTCCCCAGGCCCGGCCCCAATTCCGGCAAAGCGGAATCCGGTTGTCGTACTCGGAAACGTACATCGTCACGGCCAGGCCGATCTGTTTGCAGTTGTTCAGGCAGGCCGACTGGCCGGCCTTGGCCTTCGCCTTGGCCAGAGCCGGCAACAACAGCCCGGCGAGTATCGCGATAATGGCGATCACCACCAGCAACTCGATCAGCGTAAAGGCCTTGGCCAAGCGGGGCGAGTTCGTCAGGGATAGCATTTTCATGGGCAGGTGAACGCGTTCAGACTAGGTGCCGGTTTCACCTTGGTCAAGTCGGCACCGGCCGTTATCCTGCCGCGCATGACCGAAGACTCCGGCACCGGCCAAGCGCCATCTCAGGCAAAATACCTGTTGCTGCTCGTCGCGGTGGTGCTGGCCCCAGTGGTCTTTACCTGGCTCACCAGTTCCCCAGCACAAAGTGATGTCGACTTCGACCTATCGATCAACGCCGGGAAAACACACTACGAAGCCGGCGAGGCGCAGGAATCCATCGACGCCTTCACCCGGGCGCTGAAATCCAAACCCACCGAGACCGACCTCCTGCTGAACTTGGCCAACGCCCATCGCTTGGCCAACCACCCGGTGGAAGTCATCAAGTACGCAAAGGAAGCGCTGGCCATCGACGCCAACCTCGCCGCCGGGCATTTCCTGATCGGCTGCGCGCACCTGCGACTCGACCAAGCGACCGAGGCCACCAAGGCGCTGCAACAAGCCTACGACATCGACAACACTGTCGGCGCAGTGGGCTATCTGCTCGGCAAGGCGCAGTTGGCTGCCGGCAATGCCGAGGAAGCCGCCATGCTGTTCGAGGAGGTGGCCGCATTCGAGACAGATCACCTCGGCGCAGCCTACGCTCTGAGCCAGGCGCTCACGGCGCTCGGCCGCACGGACGAAGCCAAGGCCGCGCTCGAGCAGCATCAACAACGCATCGCCGGCAAAAAAATGCCCAGCGAACCGGGCGAGTGGGAAAAGTGCAGCCACACCGAGGTGCGCATCCCGTTCAAGCTGGCACAACCGGACGCCTCCGGCATCGCGGTCCAGTTCGTCGATGACACCGCCAAGGCCTTCGCCGGCAACGCCGACAAATTCATCGGGCCGTTCGGCGTGATCGATTTCAACCACGACGGCAACAACAGCCTGTTCGTCCGCACCCGCACCAA
>CAUZVJ010000008.1:0-19139 GCA_963583225.1 Verrucomicrobiia bacterium | reverse complement strand
TCGGCAATGCTCCCGTGGGGCGCGATCGCCACGGTGATGCATTTCCCGGACGTCAAGGGCTACGATAAGCCCAGCCCGTACAATCGCGACATTGGGTTCAACGCCACGGACGACGAGGCGTAACCTTACGCCGCCGGCCGGGGTAATATCCATAAAGCTTTCGACATGAAAAAGAAATTCACACGACGCGAGGCGCTGGCCGGCTCGTTCCTCCTTGCCGGCTCGGCGGTGGTGCCGGGCAGCGAAGCGGCCAAGCCGGTGACACCGGCGCAAACCGAGGAACCATTCTACCCAGACATGGACAACAACCTCACTCGCGTGCAGGGCGCCAGGAAGAAACCCAACGGCGACAGCATCTACGTGCACGGGAAGGTGTTCGACAAGGAAGGCAAGCCGGTGGAACGCGCCGTGGTCGAGATTTGGCAGACCGACAACAATGGCATCTACAACCACGCCGGCGACCAGCGCCAAGCCGGGCGAGATTTGAACTTTCAGTTTTTCGGCCGCAGCGTCACGGACAAAAACGGTCGCTACGTTTTCAAGACCATCAAGCCGGCCGCGTACGGCGTTCGCGACGACTGGCGACGCCCGCCGCACATTCACCACAAAGTGTATCGCCGCGGCTTCGAGGATCTCACCACGCAACTTTATTTCGCCGGCGATCCGCTTAATGAAAAAGACGGCATCTACAACAACGTGCCAAAAAAAGATCGCCCCAGCGTGACGATTGAGTTTCAGGCGTCCGCCAAGATCGGCTCCGACTTGGCCAAGTCCATCGCCGATGAGTTCGGCCAGAAAAACGGACTGGAAAAGGAAGCCACGGTTGGCCAGTTCGACATCGTCATCAACGCCGTCGCCTAAGCTGATGCGCCCCACCCTCCGTCGAACCCCGGCGCTTGGCCAAGTGCTGGCTGCCGCCCTCCTCCTAGGCCAAGTTGCGGCTGCCGCTGAAGGCGGGCTCAGGATCCTGCCGGCGGTCAAAGTGAACCAGCCCGGATTGACGGCTCGGCAAATCGTGGAAAAGGCCCGCGAGGCGGCCAAGCGCAATGGAAAGGGGAACGCCGTGTTCACCTTTTTGCGCAAAGCCCGCATCGAGGATCTCGACTCGAAAGGAAACATCCGGATGGGTTACACCAAGACCTACCGCGCCTACACAGACGGGCGTGACCAGGAACTGCTCAGCGTGGACGGCAAGCCGGCCAGTCGCCGGCAGATCGCCCGCGAACAAGCAAGGAACCGTAAACGGCAACGCCGATACTTGGCACGTAAAACGGAAAACGGTGCCAACAGAAGCGAAAACCTGGTCACAAAAAACGCGGATTTGTTTCGGGAAAAATTTACGCCTGTTTTGGCTGGCGTGGAATCCGGCAATGCTCGCCCGGCCTACGTTATTCAACTCCAGCCAAACACAGACCACAAACTCGGGAGCCGAACCGTTAACCGCTTCATGAACCAGTTCGACGCCAAGGTGTGGGTGGACAAGGAGGAGTTTCATATCGCCAGAATCGACGCAAAACTAAAAAAACCGGTCACGTTCCTGGGTGGCTTGGCCGGGGCAGTGAATGCGATCAACATTTCTGTTTCCCAAAAACGACTGGCCAGCGACACATGGGTTGACGAAAGCCTGTCCGCAAATTTCGACGCCAGGGTGTTCTGGAAAACCTACAGATTCCGAATGAAGAGCCAGTCCAGCCACTTCAAGTCCGCCACCGCACTTGGTGACAACAACAGGACAAAGCCTTTGGAGGAAATGACCCCGTAGCTATGTGTACCATCAAACCAAACTACGATATCACTATCATCGGGAGTGGGGACAACGGGCTGGTGGCGGCCTGTTATCTTGCGAAGGCGGGGTTGTCAGTGTTGGTGTTGGAACGAAACGCGGAGATCGGGGGAGCGACGCGGTCGACGCAGGCCTTCGACGGGGTGGATGCAAAAGCTCTCCGTCTATTCCTATCTCGTCAGTCTCTTCCCGGAAAAGATCGTCTCCGACCTCGGCCTCGATCTGCGGCTGAGATCGCGGCGGACGGCGTCGTGGACGCCCTCACTCGAGAACGGGAAGATGCGCGAGTTGTTGATCCGCAACGGCGCTTCCAATGGCAACCGTGAGGCCTTCGTCGAGTTGACAGGAGACGAGCGCGACTACCGGGGATTTTTTGAGTTTCAAGAAATGCAGGAGAGGCTGGCCGCAGTCATTTGGCCGAGTCTGACTTCACCGCTGGTGACACGGGAAGAAATGCGTAGCCGGTTAGACAGGGAAGGTGACCGGGCGTGGCAGGCCTTGGTCGAAGAGCCGCTCGGGGACGTGATCGAACGGTTGATTTCCAGTGACCCTGTTCGCGGCCTGGTTTTCACCGATGGCAAGATCGGCCTCTCGACTTATCCGCACGACCCGTCCCTCCTGCAAAACCGCTGCTTTCATTATCACGTCATCGGCCGGGGAACGGGAGAATGGCGGGTCCCGGTCGGCGGCATGGGGGCGCTGGTGGACGAACTGGTCCGGGTTGCCGGCGCAACCGGGAGGGTGACCATCGCCACCGGGGCAAAGGTATGCAGTGTCAGTCCGGGCAAGAAGCAATCCTCGGTCGGGTTCGAACTGGATGGGCAGGAGCTTGAGGTCGATGCCCGCTTCGTGCTCTGCAATGCTTCGGCGCAGGTGCTCGAGAAATTGACGGGGGGGCGAAACGGCTCGGCGGCAGCCCTCATCGAGGGTGCCGGGTTCAAGGTCAACATGGTGCTTGAAAGGCTACCCCAACTGCGCTCCTACCGAAGCGTTCGCGGGAACCTTTCATATCGACGAAGGCTACCAGCAGATGTTGACCAGCTATCGTGAGAGCATTGCCGGCGAAGTGCCCGCGAAACCTCCGGGGGAGATCTACTGTCATACCCTGACCGACGATTCCATTCTTTCGGATGAACTGAACCGGCGCGGCTTTCACACCCTCACCCTCTTCGGGCTGGATATGCCGTACCGGTTATTTGAAAAGGATAACGACCGCACCCGGGACGAGGTGCTGTCGAAATATCTTGTGGGGATTAATCAGTACCTCAAGGAACCGATCGAAAGCTGTCTGGCAAAAGACGCGAATGGAGATCCCTGCATCGAAGCGATGAGCCCGGTCGACCTGGAGAATAAGATCCATCTGCCGAAAGGAAATATCTTCCACGGCGATCTCACATGGCCGTTCACCGAAGCGGAGGAGGAGGCAGGCCAGTGGGGAGTCGAGACCGAGCATCCAAACGTCCTTCTCTGCGGCTCCGCGGCCAAGCGGGGTGGAGCCGTCAGCGGAATCCCCGGACATAACGCGGCAATGAAAGTGCTGGAGATGACACGATGGACGTGTTGATCGATGCATACAATCCGGCTCTGCCTTCGCAGAAAGCGGTTACACCACCGAGTGCATGGTATGCCGACCATACTTACGCCGCCATCAATAAAAAGTCTGTTCAATGATGTTAGACTCCCGGCAGACCTTTTCCACGGTCTTCTCCCCGTCGGCCTTGCGCAGTATCTCTATTACTTGCTCAATCAAATGGGCTAGACCAAATGCACCAAAGACTTGTAAGGCACTGCAAAAAACGGCGCTTTTTTTGTTTTTTAGCCGGTTTTTTATGAAAAAAAAACTTCTTTTCCTCTTGACTAACTCCTCCGCCCAGGCACTTTTTACGCAAACGTAGTCTTTCGAATGCCGAAAGGCTTGTTAATAAGGAGTCCAATCATGTTGAAAATCAGTGCAGGTGGCAGGGGCTGCGGCGAGTTCTGCGATGGAATCGCCCGGCGTGACTTCATCCGGATCGGTGCCATGGGCATCGGCGGCCTCACCATGGCCAACATCCTCGAGGCCGAGGCCAAGGCTGGCATCGGTTCCTCGCACAAGGCGGTCATCAATCTTTTCCTGCCGGGCGGTCCGCCGCATCAGGATATGTTCGACCTGAAGATGGAGGCACCACGGGAAATCCGGGGCGAGTTCAAGCCCATCTCCACCAACGTTCCCGGCCTGCAAATCTGCGAGGAGTTCCCGCGCATGGCCAGGATGATGGACAAGTTCACCGTCATCCGCTCTGTAGTCGGTGCCACTGGCGGACACGATGCCGAACAGTGCATGACCGGCCGTGCCCCCCGCAACCAACCTCCCGGCGGCTGGCCCAGCATTGGCTCGATCTTGTCCAAGCTTAGGGGCCAGGTCAACCCGGACTCCCCGCCCTTTGTCGGACTCTCGCCCAAGACCGGCCACATCCAATGGAGTGATCCCGGTAAGTCCGGCTTCCTCGGCCCGGCTCATGCAGCGTTCCGGCCCTCTGCTGAAGGCAAGGAGGACATGACACTCAATGGCATCACGCTCGAGCGATTAAGTGACCGCAAAAAACTTCTGCAAAGCTTCGACCAACTCCGACGCGACGTCGATAACTCCGGCCTGATTGAGGGCATGGACGCCTACAACCAACAGGCGTTCGGCATGCTCACATCCGGCAAACTCGCTGAAGCACTCGACCTCGAAAAAGAAGACGTGAAGTTGCGTGACCGTTACGGCCGTGGCACGGCCAAGCTGCAATCCGACGGCGCTCCCAAGTTACTCGACCACTTCCTGCTGGCCCGCCGCTTGGTCGAGGTTGGTGTCCGCTGCGTGTCTCTTTCATTTAGCCGTTGGGATTGGCACGGCGGCAACTTCAACCGCGGCCGTGAAGACTTCCCAATGCTTGACCAAGGTCTCACTGCACTCGTCGAGGATTTGCACCAACGTGGCATGGACAAGGATGTCGCCGTCGTTTGCTGGGGTGAGTTCGGCCGCACGCCGACCATCAACAAGGGCGCCGGCCGCGATCACTGGCCGCGCGTCTCCATGGCGTTGCTCGCCTGCGGTGGCCTGAACCATGGCCAGGTGATCGGCGCCACCGATCGCCTTGGCGGCGAAGCCAGCGAACGCCCGGTGACCTTCGCTGAAGTGCACGCCACGCTGTATCACGCCTTGGGCATCGACCCGAACTCGACTACCGTTAAAGACCTCAACGGCCGGCCGCATTATTTGGTCGAGAACAACGCCCAACCGCTGCATGAGGTCATCTGACCGGCAAAAAAAACTTTCCCGAATCCCTCCTTGGCCAAGCCGGGAGGGATTTGTTTTTTTGATAGCGACGCTTTTTTGCGCCGCGCTTGGCCAAGCGGCCGACCTTCGACTGACCATCGAGCAGACCGACCCTCTGATATTATCGTGGAAAACCGTGCCGGTCACCCGGCCCGGATCAATTTCGATCATCCCCGACACCCAACTTGAAATATCGGCCGATCTCATTCATTGGCAGCCGCTTGGCCAAACGAAAGCCGGTGGGCTCCGGCCCAAGCCGGTCACCGTCAACCGCACAATTGAACCCTCTGCCGGGCCGCGATATTTTCGCGTCCGATCGCAGGTTATCCTGCCGAAGGCCAACTTGGCCGGGCGAAATTTGGTCGCCGCCGACCTCCGTGGCGCGAATCTGCGTGGAGCGAACCTGGCCAACGCCGACCTCGCCTTGGCCAAGTTCGACGGCGCGGACCTTACCGGTGCAACACTCACCGGAGCGAATCTCGCCGAAGCAGTGCTCGGCAGCGTTAACTTCACCGACGCCGATCTCACCGGCGCAACGATCGCGCCGTGGCATCACTTCCCCGAGACGATTTTCCACAACACCACCCTGCCGGACGGCACTGTGAAAACCGACTCACCCGCCCGCCGGTTGCTCATTCAATTGTACGTCGATGGCGCGCCGGAAGTGGCCTTGGCCGGTCGCGATTTTTCGGGATGGGACTTACGCGGCGTTGAGTTGCAAAACCGAAACTTGGCCAAGTGCAATTTCACCGGAGCCGACCTGCGAAATATCAAACTCGCCGGAGCCAACCT
The DNA here is from genome assembly GCA_963583225.1 of Verrucomicrobiia bacterium. Taxonomy (GTDB): domain Bacteria; phylum Verrucomicrobiota; class Verrucomicrobiia; order Limisphaerales; family UBA1096; genus UBA1096. Next base: position 13,263 of record CAUZVJ010000008.1, on the reverse strand, counting down.
GACCCAAGCCAACCTCCGAAACGCCATCGGCTTCACCCCGGCCGATCACGAAGGCATCATCCTTCAAAAGGCAACACTCCCCGACGGCACGATCGGCGACTGACTCGGTTTAGTCGCCGGGCCATGTGAATTGCACGGCGTCTCCTTCGCCGGTCAGGTGAACCGCTTGGTCGCCGACGAGCAGGTGCATCGGTTGGCCCGGTTTTTGTGGCCCGGCTAGGTTCGGCAGCAAGCCGGAGTAGCTGTTATTGCGGAAACGGTTTGGGTCGATTTCACGCTGCCAATCGCCGGCCTCGTTTTTGAATGTCCGCAGGCCGACGCTTTTGCCGTGCAGCAGGATTCCGCGCGCGCGCGGCTTCGATTCGCCGTCGAAAACGAACCGGTTGTTCTCCACCAAAATGCCGCGCGTGTGATCCCAAAGCCGCAGCCCGTTGTGCCACCACGCAAATCGCGGTTCGCCCGGCGCGATCAAACGAAACGTGTTGTCCCGAATCACGAATGCCCTCCCGTCGTTGACACTCCCGCCGCCGATGCAGCCGGTGAAACGGTTGTCGTGGATCACCACGCCCCGGTTGCCGCCGGTGTCAAAGTTGAAACCGATGCCGCAGTTCGTCACCGTGTTTTCAAAAAACTCCGCCTGCTGCAAGTACGCCCCGCCCAGCGCGATGCCGTTGGTGACATTTCGGATTTCGTTGTGATGCACGCGCACGTTGACCGTGCCGTTGGCCAAGTCCGCACCCCGGTGGCTGACCATGATGCCGGTGCAGTACGGCCAAGCCGTTCCGGCGCTTGGCCCCCGGACGAAGCCCTTGACGATGCAGTGGCGAATCTCGATGACCGCGTCGCGGTAGCCCGGCAGGTTTGCGCCGTCGCCCATGCCGGAGATCACGCGGATCGGGAACACCTCGCGCCACGACGGCCGTCCGCCCTGCGCGCCAAAGCCGCTCACCCGCACCCGCTCGACCAGCGCCTCCTTGGCCAGCAAATCGACTCCGGCGACTTTTTTGAGGATCGGCCCGAGCGCCGCTTTCATGCCGCGCCAATTGCAGTCGAGCGACACGTCGGCGACCCGCAGGTTGTCAAAGTCGCGCTTGGCCAGGCGCTGCGGCCCCCAGCCGCCGCTGATGACGCTGTGATAGGCCGACTTGATTTTCCGGTGCTGCGCGCCCGGCACTAGCTTGAGGGTTGTTTTGCCGATGCCGGCACCGATCACATGCCAGCGCGGGCGTACCCGGATGCCGTGCGTCTCGTATTCGCCCGGTAAAAACCGCAGCACCAGCCCGTCACCGTAATAACCCTGCTCCTTGGCCAAGCACTCGAGCGCTTGGCCAAGCTTCGCCGCCGACGAAGCGTCGAGCGGCTCGGACGAGGCGTGACCGTCCCCGAACGACTCATTCGCCGCCGCCAGCCAAACCGTCCGCGCCGGCGGCTTGGGCCAGTCGATCGGCTGCGCCCATGCGCTTGGCCAAGCGGCGAGCAGGATGACAAAACAGATGAGGTGGAGCAGCCGATTCAATGGGCCAGTTTCAAGTTTAAGGTTTCAAGTTTCAAGCTAAAGGCGTGACTTTTCCGGGTGCCAAAGTGTATAAGCCCTCCGTGATGAGCACTCGAATGCGTTGGATTAGTTTGGTCTGCGGCTTGGCCGTGGGATCGGTTTTTGTCGCCGCAGAAACGAAGTCGAAAGATGCCCCCGTGCCGCCGCCGGGCTACAAGACGCGGCTGGAGATTTTGGCGGCGTATGGCAACGGAAAACTGGAGATCATCGAGCGGGATGTGCCGGTGCCGGACGGCATCGTGCTGGAGAAGGACATCGAGTACGGAAACGCCGGCGGCCACTCGCTGCAACTCGATTTGTATCGTCCGGCGAAAATCGCCAAGCCGGTGCCGGCGCTGCTTTTCATTCACGGCGGCGCTTGGAAAAGTGGCAAGCGGCAGGACTACCATTTTTACACGGCGGCGTACGCCAAGAAGGGATACGTGGTGGCGACGGCCAGTTATCGGCTGGTCGGCCAGGCGCCGTTTCCGGCTGCGGTGCAGGACTGCAAATGCGCCGTCCGCTGGCTCCGGGCGAACGCGAAAAAGTACAACATCGACCCGGAACAAATCGCAGTGATCGGCGGCTCGGCGGGCGGCCATCTCTCGATGATGCTCGGCTACTCGGACGACCCCGCGCTCGAGGGCGACAGCGGCCACAAGGGCGTCAGCAGCGGCGTGAGTGCGGTGGTCGATATTTACGGCGTTTATGACATGACTACTCAGGTTGCCAAGGACAGCGAAACGGTGAGCAACTTTCTACAGGGGAAATCGTTCGACGAAGCGCCGGAGTTGTACCGGCAATCGTCGCCACGATTTCATTTGGACAAAAACGATCCGCCGACGCTGATCCTGCACGGGACGATTGATGAGACGGTGAAAGTCAGCCAGTCGGACGCGCTGGCGGCGCACTTGAAGCGGCTGAACGTCCCGCACGTTTACGGCCGGCTCGACGGCTGGCCGCACACGATGGACATCGCCAAGCCGGTGAACGATTACTGTCAGGCGATGATGGATCGTTTTTTTGCCAAGCACGTTCCGTTGCCGAAAGAGAAACATTGAGCCCCGGCGTTTACAAACTGGCGTCGCTCCGTTAAACTACCCGCCTTGTGAACCGGAGGACGCTGGACAGCTACTGCGAGAGGGGGATCGTCGGATTGGTACTGGCGGCACTCGTCTTTTCGGCATTGGCCACCGGGGCAGTCCGGACGCTGGAGTTCGTGGTGGTGGAATGGCTGGTGGCTGTCTCGGGCCTGCTTTGGGTCGCCCGCATGTGGCTTGAGCCGCGCCGCAATCGCCTGCTTTTTCCGCCGGTCGGCTGGTGTCTTCTGCTCTTTCTTGGGTACGCGCTGTTTCACTACATGCAGGCGGATGTCGAGTACACGGCCCGCGCCGAGGTCCTGCGCCTGCTGGTTTATGCGCTGCTGTTTTTCGTGACGCTGAACAACCTGCACAAGTCGGAGTGGACGCAAATGACGCTGTACGTGCTGGTGTTCACCGGCGCTGCGATCGCCATCTATGGCATCGTGCAGGTGATCGCGGGGTTGGATCATGTCTGGCACTTCACTCGGCCGGAGCAGTACGAGGGGCGCGGCTCCGGCACGTTCATCAACCCGAACCATTTCGCCGGCTTCCTCGGGATGCTGCTGCCGGTTTGTTTGGCGGCGGTGCTGACCGGCCGCATCAGCCAGCCAATGCGCATCCTGCTCGGCTACTCGGCGCTGTTGCTGTTGGGCGGCGTGGCGGTGAGCATGTCGCGCGGCGGCTGGATTGCCAGCACGCTGATGCTGATGACATTGATTGGCGTGCTGGGGTGGCGGAAGCAGTTTCGGCTGCGCGGCATCATGGTTGCCGGCATCGCGTTCGGTGTCTTGTGCCTGTTTTTCGTGACATCGGAGTTTGCCCAGATCCGCGTGGGCGGAGCCAACAAGCCGGGGACGATGGAGCATGTCGGCTCACGCACCCAGTTGTGGGGCGCGGCGACTGCCGTGTGGCAGGAGGAGAAACTGCTCGGCGTTGGGCCGGGGCATTTCGACCACCGCTTCCCGGCGCACCGGCCGGAACGGCTGCAGTCGCGCCCGGTGAGGGTGCACAACGATTATCTCAACACGCTGGTGGACTGGGGACTGGTCGGCATGCTGCTGACCGGGTTGATGCTGGGCACGATGGTTTCCGGGATCATCAAGAGCTGGAAATACTCGCAGCGCACCTCGAGCGACCTCTCGGCCAAGACCAGCAACCGCGCGGCGTTTGTGCTGGGCAGCACGGTGGGGCTGGGCTCGATCGCGCTGCACTCGTTTGTCGATTTCAACCTGCACATCCCCTCCAACGCCATGCTGGCGGCGACGCTGGCGGGGCTGCTGGCGGCGTACATCCGGTTCGCCACGGAGCGGTACTGGGTGGCCGTGCGTCTGCCGGTGCGACTGCTCCTGACCGTGGCGGTGGGCGGCGTGGCGGTCCTACTGATGAGCCAGGCAATTGGCCAGGCGCGGGAGCACGCCCGGCTCGAGGCATCGCAGTCGGCCGGGTCATTTCCGGAACAGGTGCAAAGCCTCGAGCAGGCGCTGGAGATCGAGCCAAACAACTTCGCGACCGCCGGGTTGCTGGGGGAAATCCACCGGCGCAGGGCCATGGAGTCAAGCCGGGCGACGAGAAAGATCGAGTTGAAAAAGGCAGCCGCGTGGCTGAGACAGGCCATCGCGCTCAACCAGTACGATGCGTATTCGCACGCGCGGCTGGGCATGGCGCTGGACCAGCTTGGCCAAGCGGAAAAGGCCGGGGAATATTTTGCCAAGGCCGAGCAACTCGACCCCAACGGCTACCTGACCGTGGCCAACGTGGGCTGGCACAAGATGCACATCGGGGAATACGCGGAGGCCAAGAGCTACTTCGACCGGGTGTCGCCGCTGAACGATCCCAGCACACCGGAGGACGAGAGGGAAAAAGGTCTGGTGGCGCATCGTGCTGAACAAACCGCGCAGGACCTGGCCCGGCACATCCGGGAGTCTTACCTGCCGTACATCAACGAGCAGTTGGAAAATACCGAGTAAGCCGGTTGCCGTCCCGGCGGACGGCTGGGACAGGCGTCCCCACCCGCCCCTCTTGGCCAAGCGCTTGGGTTACTCGTCCCAGTCGATTTTCACTGCGCCGTAGTTGCCAAGCGGCAGCCACAGGCCGGACTCGATGTCACCGGCAGCACCGTTCAGGTTGAACCACAGGCAGCCGTCCAGCCCGCCCTGCCCCGCAATGGAGATTGACTCCGGCTTGGTGGTGTCGAACAGGTAAAGCGTGCGCTGGTTGTCCTGCCCCACGAGGCGTCCGCCGATGTCGGCGAGCTGCTGGATGCCGGTTTCCAACTCGATCTCGTCCAGCAAGGCGAACTTGGCGGTCTCGTCGAGCGCGAGCGATTGCATGTAAAAGGCCCAGGTGTGCTGCTCCTGATCGCCCTCGGTGGGCTCAACTTTTTCGAGCTCGGAAAACGTCATGTAAAGCGTGCCATCATCAGTGACCTTGTACGATTGGGGCCAATAACGGGGTTGCTCAATCGAGTCCACAAGGTACGCCTCGAGGCCGTCGTACGAACTGGCGTCGAGCCAGTTGCCGTCCCACTTGTGCTCTTCCGTCCAGTGTGCGCCCTGCGTGTAAAGGAGCGCCCCACCGTGCGACGTGCCGATCAGCGTGCCGGGGATCGATGCCGGTTCGCGCACCACCGGGTGGGACATGTCTGTGTAGTCGACCACGTGCAGCTCGTAGCTGGTGATCCAGTAGCCACGCGGCCGGGGACTCGGTTTCGGCTCGGGCTTCTCGATCTGCCCGTCCGGGTCGTCCGGGTCGGGCTTGGGCTTGTCGTCCTCTTCCTTGTCCCCTTCGTCCGGCTCGATCTCGATGTAGTCAGTATGCTGGCTGCTCAGGTACACCAAGCCGTTGTCATTGAGGATTGCCTCGCTGAAGTTCCAACGATTGGCGTACTTGTTTTTGCCGTCCTCGTTTTCCTCGACCGAGAGGTTGACGGATGAGGCCAAGCTTGGTTTGGCGGCATCGCCGACATTGAAGCAAAGCAGTTGTCCGGCACTCCCGCCATAGTAGCCGGGCCAAAGGGAATCGCCGGCAACATCATCGATCATCGGCCCGCCGCGCCAGCCCCAGTAGCGGTATCCGCCGGCATTGGACCACAGCAGCTTGCCAGCGCTTGGCCAATTGGCCTTGAACTGGTTGCTCCAACCCATGTCTTTGTCAACCACCGCCACTTCGCCTATCACTGTCAACTCCGGCAGCTTGGCCAAGTCGATCACGGTCAGGAAAACATTGGGCTTGAGCTCCTCCGGCTCCGGCTCCGGCTTCTCTTCGTCGCCATCGTCTTCGCCGTTCTCGGGTTTCTCCGGCTGCGGCTTGGGATTGGCGGACTGAAATGCCTGCGTTTGTAACAGGTACAACTTGTCGCCGTTCACCGAGGCGCCTGAGAGGTAGGCGGTCTCCGGCAACACCACGCGGCCCAGCGCAGCATCGGGATCAGCCTGCAAAGCCACCCGGATGGACGGCCCGCCCTGCTCGCCGAAATACCAGTTCGAGCCCTTGGCCAACTGCAGCAAATAGTTGCCGGTCGGGATGACTTGATCGACCGTCCACGCCAACTCGACCTCGCTTTTCACGACGGGATTGTCGCGGTCGGTCGCATCCACCGTAAGCAGTTCCTTGCCGGAGATCGACAGGATGTAATCCTGATACTCGGTGGCGCGGCGCGGTTGCAGCGCGTGCTCGATGACGCCACGTTTCTTTAGCGTCTTTTCGTTTAGGTCGATGATCTGGACGTTTTTGACGTAGCCGCCATCTTCGTGGCCCTGATACGGCACGAGGATCAACCCGGCATGAGGCAGCACGGTGAAGGCCTTCTCGTCGTACTGCGCCTCGCTCCACGACCAGCGGTCGCCCATCGTCACCTTGTCGAACAGCTTCGGCTTGGTGATGTCGCTCACGTCGAACAACGACACGGCGACACGGCGGCCGTTGTTCGTGTCGTCCACGCCGATCGAGACCAGCCGGTCGCCCAGCGGTTGGATGTAAGTGGACCAGCCCGGCACCTCGAGTTCGCCCTTGATCTCCGGCTTGCGCGGGTCGGACAGGTCAACAATCCACAGCGGATCGATCCGCTCGTAAGTCACGATGTACACCCGGTCGGCATCGAAGCGCGTGGCGAACAGGCGTTCGCCCTTGGCCAAGCTCAACTTGCCAAGCGCCCTTGGCTTGCCCGGGTTGGCCAGGCTGAACGTCTCAAGCGTGGTCAGCCAGCGATTGCGATTATTACCGGTGTTGCCGTTGAATTGCTCCGAGATGACCGTGAGCGTGTCGCCGCTCAGGCGCATCTTGAACTTGTCCGCCACGCGCCCGGCGGTGCGGATGGTGGCCGTCTCCTTCATCGTGCCGTCCGGCGCGGAGATGTCGATGCTGCGCAGGTCGGTCTTGTAATAGTCCTTCGGAACCGAGGTGGAGACGAAAAGGAACTTGTCGGTGGCATAAATATCGTTGTTGTAGCCGCTGTAGAAAACCGTCTCGCGCGCGACCGGCTTGGCGGGGGTTTTCAGGTCGAACGCCGACACCTGCGTGCCGTGCTCCCATCGCGTGTACGTGTCACCAGTCGTAGGATTGACGGCTTGTTTCGTAATGTACGTCTGCGAGGCGATGTAGAGTGCGGTGCCGACGAGGCGGCTCTCGCGAATGTAACCCTTCACCGGCACACTGGCCTCGATCACCGGCGTGTTGCCGGCGACATTGACAATAATCGCCTGGCTCTCGGCGTTGTTGCCCCACCAGTTGCAGCCGTCGCGGGCGAGCAAAATCACATGGTCATCGCCGAGCGTGTACATCTGCTCGCCGGCAGCCGGCATCGGCAGCACGCCGCGGATGACCGGGTTGCTTTTGTCCTTGAGATCGATCACCTGCAGCCCGCGCAGAGTGTTGAAAAAATAAAGCGTGTCGTTGTGGATGCTCCAGATATCCGACTCGACGACGTCGCGCTGCTCACTCCCGTCATCCTTGTTGGCATCCGCTGACTCAGCCACGGAATCAAATTCATTCCCGCGTCCGGGTGCAGGTGGCCCATCGGCCTCAACTATTCCTGCCCCACTTGACTCATCCTTTTGGCCGTTGAAATCTGTCGTGCCCTTGTAAAACGCCGCTGGTAATTCCTCCTTGTCATCGCCCCGGACGCGAAGGATTTCGTTCGCCTTCGTGTAGGCGATCCGGATCACCAGCAACCCGCCGCTGCCGTCCACGCGCTTGATCGCACGCGGCGCCCAGTTGCCAACACCTAGGCGGGAGCGCCCCTCCAGCGTGACTTTTGTGATGCCCTTGGGCACGCGCACCGTGATCACCACCTCGCTGACCTCAAGCTGAATGCTGATGATCTCCGGCCGGGCATCCTCCGGCGCGGCCAACCCGGTGGAAACCGGTCCCACCCCCGGCATGCCAAAAAGCAACCCGGAGACCAACACCAACGCCGGAATCCCCCGGCACAAAGACTTGAAGTAATGCAAACGTTCCATAATAAAAATCCGTTGAAAAAGCCCGTCCCAAAAAAAAGACGGGCAGCGAGCAGACACCCGTTTGGCCAAGGCGTCAAGACGTGAAAAGAGGTGTGAATCGTTACGATTCCCGCTGAATGATGTGTATTTGCTCATAATTTGTTTCGTTTGAGGGTGACTCAACTCATAGGTTTTTAACTGTTTTTTATCGAGAAATAGCCCGATAACTCAAACAAAAGAAAACCTATCAACTGATTGATTAAATTGTCAACCCCTTTTTTCATTTTTTTGCGGCGGTTTTCTGACCGTTTTTGAGGGTCAGCCGCGCCCGCTTTTGGCGGGCGCAGCCTGCGTTTTCTGGTGTGTTCTCCACTGTTAACATGCCCTCAAAAGTTGTGCCGTTTTTTATCCGCCCTCCACCATTTGGAAACTGAGCAACCCCAGTTTGCCATCATCCAACTCGTTCACTAGGGCTTGAACCAGCATCGTCTCTCCCGCCTCCGTCGTGGCAAGCAGCTCCACGAAATAGGATGTGGAGTCCGCTGCCTTGGCTTGGGTGACGGCAACGATACGCTTCAGTTTCAAACTGGCCTCGGCTGCCGGCTCCTGGCCAAGGACAAACCCGGCTAAGTGCTTGGCCAAGGGCGAATCAGTTTTGATCGGGTTCAACTCGACACTCCCTAAAATAATCGACGCGAAATCTCCGTCACCGATTCCGGCCCGGTCGCTTGGCTCTAGCGGTACGATGGTGATGCCCAATTCCGACTGCGTGAACGCCGTGAGCACTTCACTCTGGTTTGTCCCCGGGTCGATTCCCACTTCAACGAACACTGTCGCCGTTTCGCCTTCCGGTGTCGCGAGGATCAAGACCAACTGATCGGTTGCTTCATCTGTCTCGAGGCTGGAAATCACCTCAACCAGTGACCAGTTTTTTCCGGTGCGCTCGTTCAGGTCATCCAACGCAACCTGTGCCGACGTGGCAGACCGATCCGCGTCGGCCACATTCGGCGCAAGGGGCATGATGGCCTCAAACTCAACCGACCCCAAATTACTGAACATCTCCCACCGGTCGTCCACATTGATCTTCGTTACGAAATGCGTTTTTCGAAGGCCGGCCTCGGCGACTTCCGCGTAAACGGAAACTGGCTGTTGCTGTTCATTGTTGCCTCGCAACTCGATCAAATATTGGGGGCCAAAAATGGGTGGCAAAAACTGGACGACGGATTCCACGGTCGCTCCGGTGACATAGCGCCCATCGATATTTAAACGCGCCAATACGGTCTTCGCCAATTCCTGTGCCAGTTTGCTGCCAGGATCGAGCGGCTTGCCTCCGCTGAAATCGAACACCCCCAGCGACTCCAATTCTTTCGGGGTCATCTGAATCCGGTAAAACAGCGCGCCGGGCCGATCGTTGCGGGAGTCGGTCCACTCGACATTTTCCCCTTTGCCATCAACCATTCCGACCGTTTTCCAGTGGGCCAAGTCGGCTGATTCCTGCACGGACAGGGTGTAATTGTTCGCCCCGAAAAACTGGAGCTTCAGCGGTGCATCCGGCTCCGGGCCGAGGAAAATCGGCGGGAGTGCAAAGATCGGCGGGAGGCCGCCCACCACGGAGTCGCCGGGGTTCACATGAATCAAAAACCGCTCGTTGGAAGCGGCGACAATCGGGCGCTTGGCCAAGCGCGGTTGGCGAACAATGCTCAACTCGTAGCCGGACTGGTTTGCCTTGGCCTGAAGCGGCTCGGCCAGATAAACCAGCGTGTGCCCGGCAGCCTCGTTGCGCAGCACGCGAAATAATTCCCTGTCCGCGCCTTCCAGTGAAATGTCAGCGCCGGTGCTGTCGGTAAACACCACACCGGGCGGCGTCCACGAGTCGAGGTTGAGACCATGCCCGGCCGGGTTGGCCGGGTCGTAAAATACATTCTCCGGGATGGGGATGGAGTACTCAATGAGTTCCTCCGGCAAAAAGGCCGGCGAATCGGCGCTTGGCTTGAGGGTCAACTGATGTTCGGTATTCCCTGCTGTCAGGATGACGGCCCCCGCTTCGCCCTTGGCCAAGCTGTATTTGACGGAAAGGAGCTCCGGCAGAACAGGGGAGTCACCGCTTGTCAGCGAACGAAACCGGATCGTGTTGTCGGCGGCGTCGATCGACCAGACGCCGTGGCCGTCACTGTCGGCGTAAGTCAGATACGGGTACTCCGAAAAGAACCGTCCCTCCGGGGAGATGTACAGGACGACTTCCCGGCCGATCGAGTCGGTGCCTTTCCACACCGCCGGTTCCCCGAAAAACTGGCCCTTGGCCAAGCCGGGGAACAGGCAAAGCAGGGCTAGTGCGATTCGCGGTATCCATCGACGTTGTCGGCTTGAAAGCATGAATTCAGGCTTTAATTTGGCGGATTGGCCCACCCTCGCCAATCCATTGGGAGGATCCAAGGAGGAGCGTCCGTTGCGGAAATCTATCAACTGATTGATTCGTGTCAATGGATTTTCGGGATTTTTTTTGAAAAAAAATGTGACATTTCGGCTTTTTTCAGTTAGTCAGTTGACTGTTTTTTGCATGGCTGACAAAAGTAATGGCCTGAATAAGGGTAAAAAAACCCGCATTTTGCTGCTGAACACCGCCGAGAGGTTGTTCGGCCAAAACGGCGTGACGGCCACGTCGTTGCGCGAAGTGATGAAGGAGGCGGGTGTCAACATGGCCATGATTCACTACTATTTCAAAAACAAGGAAGGCCTGCTCGACGCCATTTTGGAGCGGCGCCTTGTTCCGATCAACCAAGCTCGATTGAATCTGCTCGGGCAATACTCTCTCAAGGCCGACGGTCAACCGCTTGGCATGGACGACATCATCCGGGCTTACGTCGAGCCGTTCATCCGCCTGCGCGACAAGGCCGACGAAGGGGGTGCCGATTTTCTCAAGCTCTTTGCCTGGCTGCGGATGGAACCGAACTTTACCTACCATCAATTGATGAAAAAACACCTCGGCGATTCGCTGGCGGCGTTTCAAAAGGAACTCAAGCGGTCGCTCCCGGACAAGACCGACGAGGAACTGAACTGGAAGTGGGCGTTCCTCGGCGGAACGGTGGTGATGACCATCACGCTGATGGATCAGATCGACTGGTTCAACGACGAGGGCGACATGGGCGGCAGCGCCGACTGGATCATCCAGAATCTGGTCAACTATACGGCGACCGGTTTCCAATCCAGCTTTGCCCCCGAGCCGGTTCCGGTGGCAAAGGCGAATTGATCGCTCCCCCGTAACGCTTGGCCAAGCGGCACGTCAACAGGCCAGCTTGATGAGGTATTTCTGGATGCGATCCCGCTCCCCAAGGTGCCGGCTCTTTTGGTAGATTTGATGCAGGTTGGAGCAAATGCGCATCAGGGTTCGGCGCGGGGTCGTCATGGTGAGGAAGCCGGCATCAATGCCGTACCCGCACCGCTTGAGGCGGCTGGCGCAATCGGAGTGGGTCAAAAAATTGCCCCCGTTGAATGCATCCACATAAATGGTGAACGCCGGGGACTGCAACCGGAGGATGAAGTGACCCGGCATCCCCACACCGGTCACCGGGAGGCCAAGCCGGCGTGCGACGAAAAGATAGACAAGGCACAGGCTGAGCGGGTTGCCTAGGCGGCGGTCGATCACCCGGTTTAGATAACTGTTCTGCGGGTCGTAGTAGTTGGTTTTGTCGCCCCGGAAATGTTCGTTTCGGTACAGGACCCGGTTGACAGCCATCAGCGCGGCCGGCTGGCTTTGCCCGGGATCGCATACCTTGCGCACGCGCGTTGCGAACTCATCCAGTTGGGACTGGTAGGTTTTTATATCCAAATTGGGATAGGCGGTACGGGTCAGCAGCCAAACGCCTTTCTCAAGGTTGAGCTGATCCCCGCCCCGGTTGCAAAAGGCGATGAACTCACGGTCGGCCGCACTCCGCTCCAGTTGTGTGAGGATCTCCCATGAACGTTTCCGGACGAGCCGATCCCGGCTGCCGAGGCCGACCTTCAGCCAGGGCCGGGCATCGGTGCCGCAGTTGACCAAGGTCCGCCGTATGGCCTGGAACACCCCGGGATCGGGGTCGGACAACAGGCGAACCAACGCCGCCTTGTCTTTCTCGGAAAGAAAGGCAAGCTCCAGCGGATTTGCCAGCAGAGCCTTCATCAATTGGTCGGGGAGCATTTAAGCACCCGAACGCGGGGGTGGCAATCAGGACTTATTCACATCAAACGGACACAAAAGCCTGTTCTTCACCAAAAAAGGGGAACTCTTTGACGCGTGCCCATGATTTGGGGTATTCATCCCTGTCCGCAAAGGATACCCGGCTTGGCCAAGCGACCCGGTTGGGCGACTGAAATGAACATTGCAGGCATCATACCCGCCCGTTACGGCTCCTCCCGGTTTCCCGGAAAGCCCTTGGAATTGCTGGCCGGAAAGCCAGTCATCGAGCACGTCGTTGACCAGTGCCGCTTGGCCAACCGGCTCAGTGAGGTGATCGTGGCGACCGACGACCAGCGGATCGCCGATGTGGCGTCCAAGTTCTGCCGGGTCGAGATGACCCGGGCCGATCACCCGAGCGGCTCCGACCGCGTGGCCGAGGTGGCCAAGCGCTGCGAGTTCGACGCCATCGTGAACGTGCAGGGCGACGAGCCGATGATCGACCCGGGCGTGATCGACCAGGTGGCCGCGCTGCTCGACGACAACGAAATGTCCACCGCCGCAGTGCCGATCGCCGACGCCGCCGAGCACGAAAACCCCAATGCGGTGAAAGTCGTTGTCAATGCCGCCGGCCAGGCGCTATACTTCTCCCGGCATACGATACCGTATCTGCGTGACGCCGCCGACGCACCCAGCGAAGAGCAGTTGGCGGCGTTTCCGTTTTTGAAGCACCTCGGCATTTACGGTTACCGCCGGGAGACCCTGCTCCGACTGGTCGGCCGGCCGGTTTCCCCCCTCGAGCGGGCGGAGAAACTGGAGCAACTGCGGGCGCTGGAAAACGGCATCGCGATTGCCGTGGCGGTGGTGGACCGCGACAGCGTGGGCATCGACACCCCGGAAGACTTGCGGCGGGTGCACGAGATCTTGACGAAAAAACAGTGAAGCACATCTTCGTAACAGGCGGCGTGGTGAGTTCCCTCGGCAAGGGACTGACCGCGGCCTCCATCGGCACCCTGCTGGAGAACCGGGGACTCAAGGTCACGCTGCAGAAGTTTGATCCCT
>CAUZVJ010000007.1:0-20321 GCA_963583225.1 Verrucomicrobiia bacterium | reverse complement strand
AGTTAATCGCCTATAAAAAAACAGAGGTGATGGAATCGTTTGGGTATATGTTCGTTCCGACACCACGGGCCAGAAACGACGAGACGGTTCCCGGCGTGGAGGCGGGCGTGGCTTTTTTGCAGCCCAGTCAGTCGTTCCTGTCTTCTATCAAAATTGAGCTGCAAAAACCGGAAACGGCTGATCCGGTGTCGAAAATCTATTACACGATGGACGGTTCCACTCCGACGAGTTCGTCGTCTGTTTACACCGGCGCCCTGACGCTGACCAAAACGACTCCGCTGATAGCTCGGCTCATTCATCCAAACGGCGGCATGGGGCCGGTGGGGAGCGAAACTTATTTTTGCCTGCAACGCAGCCTGGCCAATGTTTCCTCGAACCTCCCGTTAATCGTGCTGGAGAACTACGGTTCGGGACGGCCACCGCAAGGCGACTATCAAACGGCATCCATGGCGGTGATCGAGCCAACGAATGGCCGCACCAGGCTGATGAGCCCGTTTGCTGAGGCAAGCCGGGTCGGGATTAAGATTCGTGGATCGAGCACGGCGGGGCGCTCCAAGGCATCCTTGTCGCTCGAAGTGCAGGATGAATTTGGCCAGGACAGGAATTTGTCGCTGCTCGGCATGCCAAACGAATCGGACTGGGTGTTGTGGGGGCCGTACAACTTCGACCTCACGCTGATGCACAACCCGTTCATTTTTGAGTTGAGCCGCCAAATCGGCAGATACGCACCTCGAACCCGTTTTGTCGAGGTGTACCTGAACACCGGCGGAGGAGCGCTCTCCAGTTCGGATTACTACGGGGTCTATGCGCTAATGGAAAAAATCAGCCGCGATGCCGACCGCGTGGACGTTGAACGACTTTTCGGTGAGCACAAACAGGAGCCGGATGTCTCGGGGGGATACATTTTCAAGATCGACCGGGCCGATCCCGGTGATTCCGGCTTCAGTGCCGGCAAGCAAAACATCAAGTATGTTTATCCGAAGGAAGTGGAGATCGAGCGACCCGAACGTGATGCCCAGCAGCAATATGTCCGCCGGTTTTTCAACGAGATGGGCACGGCGCTGTACGCTTCGTATTTCAAGGATCCTACCCGGGGTTATGCAAAATACATCGATGTTGACGCGGCAATAGACCATCACCTGCTCAATGTCGTGGCCTTCAACGTCGATGCGCTGCGACTCAGCGGCTACATGTACAAACCCCGCGGCGGCAAACTGATGTTTGGCCCCATCTGGGATTTTGACCGGGCGCTCGGCTCGACGGATGGAAGGGATAATAATCCCAGAACATGGCGCTCGACCTCCAGTGATCGTGGCACGGATTTTTTCAACTACCCGTGGTGGAACCGCATGTTCAAGGACATCGATTTTTTTCAAAAATACATCGACCGTTTCCAGTCGCTTCGCCGTGCGGAATTTAGCAAGGCCAACATCAATGCCATCATCGACGGGATGGCCGGCGAGTTGAAGAATGCCCAGAAGAGGAACCTGACCAAGTGGAACCAGCGGCCGCGCAGCGCCTACGGCGGCACGTATCAGGGCGAGGTGAACCACATGAAAACCTGGCTCGCGCAGCGGATGTCGTTCATGGAAAAACAGTTCGTCGATCCGCCGGAATCCGACAAGCCGGCCGGGTACGCCAAGCCCGGAACGCTCGTCAGCCTCAAGTCGAAAGAGGGCGGCAAAATCTATTACACCCTGGACGGAACAGACCCCCGGCGGGCGGGTGGCGGCGTTGCCGCCAAGGCGGTTCTCTACCGGAACACACCGATCAAAATCACCGATAGCACGCTGCTGACCGCCCGGGTTTACAAGACAAGTCATCGCGGCCTGACCGGCTCGAACAACCCGCCGCTTTCCAGCAAATGGTCTGGCCCTCTGACTCAGTTTTACAGCATCGCGCCCTCCCCGGTTGCCGGCGATCTGCTTATCTCAGAGCTTCACTACCATCCCGCCGACCCAACGCCGGATGAACTTTCGGTTGATGCCACCTTCAAAGCGTCCGACTTTGAATTCATCGAACTGCTGAATAATAGTGAACAAACGTTGAACCTCACCAGCCTGGCGTTGTCCGGCGAAGTGCGATTCTCCTTTTTGACCGACGCGGATAAGATTCTCAATCGTGGCGAACGGCTTTTGTTGGTGCGCAATGCCCGCGCGTTTGCCACACGTTACGGCGCGGAGATTCCCACCGGCGGAGTGTACTCCGGCAAGTTGGGCAATGGAGGCGGCCGGTTGGAAATCGTCGATCAAGCCGGCAGAACAATCCTTGAATTGAGCTATCTGGACGACTGGCATCCAACGACGGACGGTCGCGGATTTTCGCTCGTGGCCAAGCGGGCTGTGACACCCGGAGCAGAAGCGGGTGCGGAGTATTGGCGTGCAAGTTGGGAAACTCACGGTTCACCCGGAGCTCCGGATGAGCGTGCCAGCATCAGCTTCTCAACAATTAAAATTACCGCCGAGGGGGTCGTGCTTTCGTTTCCACTCCCGGGAGGAAGGGGCGCTGTTGTGCAATACACCGACGCGCTTGGCCAAGCGGAGTGGCTGCCGCTCAAAACAATTGAGGCCGCCGCCAAAGCCCAGGCAGCGCAGGTCACCGACAACACCCGGCCAAGCACCACTAACCGGTTTTACCGGCTCCTCCTCAAGCCGCGCGAATGACTGGCCACTTGGCCAAACGGCCAATAAAACAATCTTATTTCTTGTCCTTAGGAAGCAACTTTTTCTGTGAGACTGTTTTGCGGGACCGATCGAGGATACGGAACACTTCGCTCTCCAAGCGGCCTTCGATTTTATCGCCAGGTTCGGTTCCGAACCGGGTGAGCACCACATTGCCGGCCAAGCGGCCAAGCGGCTCGCGTGAGTTGGATACAAACAAATCCCCTTGGGCGGGACTGGCGAAAATATCGATTCGATAGGACGCCTCCGGCCGCTCGTCCGTCAGCCTTGGCCGCGGGAAAGTGACCTCAACCGCCTCGGGTTCCCCATCGGCGGCATTCTCCCGATGGATTCGCAGTGTGACGGAGCGTCGCCCGTTTTGCCGCACCCCAAAAGCGGGTGAGTTGAAGGCGACGGCTTTGTTGCCGTATTTCATGTTGACCTGCCCGGTTCCCTTGGCCGTTACAAATCCGCCCTGGCTTTTTTCAGCATCGACCAATTCAAGTGAAAATGTGCTGTTGCTGTCGGCAACCTTCACAATTTCACCCATCATTTCACGCGGCTCGAGTGTCCAGTTGGGAAATTTTCCTCCTGCGATCTCATCGAGAATTTCCGCGCGACGCCGGGTGATGAACTTTTGGAATGAGGAGGCGTGTCGCCGGGTCCAGAAGCTTTTCTCAACGCGGTGGGGATCGATCATCGCCTGCAGATCATCGATCTGGGCGACGAGTTTGTCCTCATCCCAAACCTCATCTAGCAGCGAACGCATCGCGGCAAAATATTTTTTCCGGGCTTCCGGGTTTTTATAGAGCCGACGTGGAATGGCCGCATCGGCCTTGACGGACTTGGGCGGATCAAAGCCTTGACGCCAAAACATGTTCCGGTCTGTCGCCAATTGATCGAGGCCCCACGGGAGGAAATGCAGTCGCTCCGATTTCGAGTCGAAATAAACGAAGTAGTTGTTCTTGTTGCTGACGTAGCCATCCCAGTGGCCGACGAGCACCTCTGCCGCCCAGTAACGGTAAAACCGGTCGAGATCCAGATGCCTGCCGAGTTTGTCCAGGATCGAGCGGTCATTAGAGTCCAACGCTATGCTGGCATTTTTGATGGATGCAATGGCTTTTTTTGATCCGAACTTGCGCTCAAAACGAACCAGTGAGTGAACATGAAAGTCGCAAACTGTGCCTTCATAGAGAGTACCCTTGGCGCTTTTGAACGCCCGACGGAAGTGGTGCTTGTCGAGCGACTCGACGTTGGAATAAACGCCGAGGGATTTGCCGTTCACGCTCACGAGCGCAAGGTTGCAGTGTGACGCCGGCAGGTCTGCTGTCCGAAAAAGTTGGAAGCCGATGAGTTGATGAATCCTTGAGGCGTCCTGCTTGTTGTTGTTCAGCGTCAGCGTATCGACACCGGCGAACATCTTTTTCTTTTCGTACTTATCGATTTGAATCTTGAACGAAGGGCGGTTGTGGTCGAGCGAGCCGACGAACCCTTTCTTGCGAATGGCCACCTTGCCGACGTCGGTGCCGTCGATTGCCAGGTTCGCGGGCACATAGTCGAACGGTTTCTCCCGCTCCGATGGAGGGATGTCGGTGCGCAGGGTCTTGACCAGTGACCGGTGCTGCACTCTCAACTTGTTCCAGTCCCTGGGATCGACCTTCAGGTCGATTTTGACCAGGCGTGACGTGTCAAAAAAATGATCGAAACTGTAAGGCGCCAGATCCTCTGCTCGTGCTGCTGTTGCCAGCAACAGGCAAGCGACAGGGATAAAGAACAGGCGGGGGAATCGTGAAGAGAAGGTTGTTTCTTTCATTAGGTAATTGTCAGGAATTGCCTTTACGATGCGCGATTTAGTATAGTTTTCAATAGACATGGATACAAGTGGATAAGACCCTCGTGGAAAGGGGATTGCAACACCCCCCCCACTTATTGGAATTTAGCTTGAAGGAACAATGCGGCCTTGGTTGAGTTTGTGCAGGGCGACTTGGCTTATGCGCTGGATCATTTCAATGATTCACCGCCCACGGGCTTGGCGGCTACCGGTTTTGGATGGGACTGCGCAGTTACACCGAGCAGGGCACCGGGCAACGCGTTGCAGACTAGGTGGTCGCAATGCTGAACGAATTGAAGCTTAGGGAGAATCGTTGAATAATCCTCCGGACAAGATGACGATAGAATTTAAAATCCGGCCATGAGTGTTTCCTTTGTAGCCATTTTGGTGATCGCCTGTGGCATGGCGCTCTTGGCCAAGCGGTTGAGACTGCCCTACACCGTGCTACTTGTGGTCGCGGGCTTGGCGGTGAGCCTGCTTCTTGACGGGGCACCCGGGTTGCGTGAGCACCTCGAGAAAATCAAGCTCAAGCCCGAGTTACTGTTGCAGGTCTTTCTGCCCATTCTGCTATTTGAGGCGGCGTTCCACGTGGACCTAAAGTCCTTCCTCAACAACCGGCGCGCCATCCTGTTCCTTGCCATACCCGGCGTCATCATCGGCATGGTGCTCACCACCGCGGTTTTTGTGCCGGTCGCCGAACTGATCAGGGGCGATATGATGTGGCAGGTTGGCTTGGTCACCGCCGCCATGCTGGCGGCCACCGATCCCATTTCCGTGGTGGCGTTATTCAAGGAATTCACCGTGTCGAAGCGGCTCGGCATTATCATCGAGGGTGAAAGCCTCATCAACGACGGCATCGCCGTGGTGCTCTTTGGCGTCGTGGTCAAGATCACCGCTGAAAGCTTGGGTCTCACCATTCCCACCCTGGATGGCCAGGGCGGGAATGTGCAGACTCTGCACGTGCTCGGCGAGTTCCTGCGCGAGGTTTTTCTTGGCACGGCCGTTGGGGTCGCGGTCGGGCTGGCCATGTCCTATCTCACCAGCAAAGTCAACGACCACCTCATCGAGGTTGCCCTGACCGCAATCGCCGCCTACGGCAGTAATGTTGCGGCCATGCAGCTCCATGCCTCGGGCGTCATCGCCGTGGTCGTCTGCGGGATGATGGTCGGCAACGTTGGTGCCAAGCACGGTATGAGTCCCACCACGCGCGAGGCGGTCTTTTCCTTCTGGGAGTTTGCCGCCTTCATGGCCAACTCCTTTGTCTTCATTCTCATCGGGCTGGAAATAAGATTGAGCGGATTGTGGGCGGACGCTGGACTAATTGTGGCCTTTTTTGTGATCATGATCCTGGTTCGCAGCGTAACGGTGTTTGGCGTACACAACCTGGTGCGGCGTGAGGATCTGAGGCTGAAGAAACCGTGGCTACCTGTGATTACCTGGTCGGGCTTGCGGGGCAGCCTTTCGATGGTGATGGCCATGATGCTCCTAGTATCCGCAACGACCATCGCCGAGAAGAATTTTGAATATGCCAATATGGCCGCGAAGGAAGCTGAAGCCAGTGCGAAAAAAATTGCTGATGACTCCAGCCAAAAGCAGGAGGAAAAAGACGTAGCTGCGAAGGCAGCCGCCGACAAGCGCAAGGCCGCCGACACGGCTAAGGCTAAATTGACTCAAGTGCAGGCGGATGAAGAAACGTCGCCAGCTAAGGCCCGCCGCGATACCATCCTGAACATCGTCTTCGGCGTGGTGCTACTGTCCATTCTACTACAGGGCACCACGATTGAGTGGCTCATGAAACGGGTGGGGCTCATTGTGGAAACTCGTGAAGAGATCGAATACGAGATGGCACTGGCACGCCGGCAGGCCGTTCGTTGCCTAGTGGATAACTTGGAGGATGCGGAAAGAAAGGGCACCCTTTCCCACGGAACCTTTGAGATCCTGCATGATCGGCTGGTCGAGCGTCGCGAGGCCAATGACAAGCGTATTGCGGAGATGCTCGAGCATACTCCCACCCTTAACAACCTCGAGCTGCAAATGCACGCCACTCAGCTCCGCGCCTTGGAGAAGCAGGTCTACCGCGACCTCGAAAAGGAAGGGGACCTCGACTATGAATCCATGGAATCGCTCGTGCACGATGTGTTGGAGCGCAATCGACCAAGCAATGGCGAACCGTAAATGAGGCCGTCACCAAGGCCGGAAAGTTGTGCGCTAACGGTTACCTATCTGGCACCTATTTCTTGAACTTGAGGCCGAGCTTGAGGAGCTTGGGCCAGATGACGGCGCGGCAGTACGGCGCGTTGGAGTTCAGGTTGAAGTAGTTTTGGTGATACCCCTCGGCCTTGTAAAACGTGCCGGCCGAGGCGATCTCGGTCACGATCGGACGCCTAAACTCGCCCGACTTGCCCGCCGCTTGTTTTGATTTCTCCGCCACCGCCTTGTCGGCGTCGGTGTGATAAAAAATCGCCGATCGATACTGCGTGCCAATGTCCGCGCCCTGCCGGTTGAGCGTGGTGGGATCGTGCGCCTTCCAGAACACCGCCAGCACTTTTTCTAGGGAAAGTTTTGCCGGGTCGAACTCCACCTTCACCACCTCGGCGTGGCCGGTGCGGCCGGTGCAGATTTGCTGGTAAGTGGGGTTGGGCACAGTGCCCCCCATGTAGCCGGAAGTCACTTTCGTGATGCCGTCGATGCGCTGGTACACCGCCTCCACGCACCAGAAACACCCGCCACCGAGCGTGATGGAACCGGCCTTGGCCGCATTTGTCAGAGGTTCGTTGGATGGGTTCACAATGGGCTTTGGGGTCGTAACCGGCTTGGCCGTTTTATCGTTCGCCTCACTGCATGCCGTACAGCAAAAGAGAGTCGTCCAACTGAATAATCTTAGGAAAGTGTTCATCTGTCTTCAAGTTGACACGGCAAAACCTACCGCCCCCCTTGGCCAAGCGGAAGGCAAAACAAAGGGGAGCACACGCGCCCCGCGTGTGGATTCCGACGCCCCGCCGGAATCGTCCAGCGGCAAGTCACGAACCAATCCTTGGGCGGGGCATCCAAGGCGGTACGCGGTGGCGCGTGCGCTCCCCAATGCAACACCGGCATTTCAACAAGCCAAGGAATCAATTTATTGTGCAACGGATTGGAAATACGCCGGTTGGCATTCCCTCTCCCCCGTGGGGGAGAGGGCAGGGTGAGGGGGTGCTCCGTTGGATTCATTTATTGCAGCGTTTTGGAGTGCGGTTCTCTGCACCGCTTTCCGCGACGGTCGGTTTTTGAAACGGCTCCCAATTTGGCGGCTGTGGCTTCAGGGCAACTCGATGGCGCGGTAGAAGCGCGATGGTTGTTCCGGGTCGTACTTCAGGTAAAACCAATCGACTTCTCGATCCGCAGTCACTCTTCTCATGTTCCACCATCGAACCGGCTCGGCAAGGTTCTCCGCAAACTGGATGTCATACGTTGCCCCCGATTTCCCATCGATGATGATCACAACATCTTGGGTTGACCGAATGACCTGAATGCCCAGCCTTGGCCGGTGGCCGTCATGCACCAACACCATCGCTCGATCACTGGTGACCGCGCCGGCGGAATTGTGAACCGTCACCCAGAAGGCGGTGTCCTTTTTCAGGTTTGGCGGCGAGTAGGCCGGGGCGTTGGCTCCCCAGATGAGTCCGCCGGGGGCGTCACTCGGTTCCTGAAACCATTGGTAGGTCGCCTTAACGCCGCTGCTGGCGACGACCGATAGCGTCACATTTGCTCTCGCCTGAACGGTTTGTGATTCCGGTTGTTTCACGATGATGGGAGGCCCGGGATATTTCAGGTTTTCCAGAGAAGCGGGCATAAATGGCACGCCGCCGGTAAAGCACCCTGTTCTTGGCAAAAACAGAATCTTGGATGCCCCGGTCCATGCCCCTGCAAGTGCGGCCTCTTCGAAAGTGGCTCCGCCGGCGGATTCCCAAGCACGGACTTGAACCCAAGTTGAAACGCAAAAGCCGCTAACTGGTGCTTCCACAACGCCACCTGAGAAAAAGCCATTTCGACTGAAAGGGGTTGGTTCACCCAAAGCAATGAAACCTTTTCCGGGGTTGAAACCATATAGCTGCACCAGATAAGCATCGCCGGCCAGTGGTGTCCCCATATCGTCGAAGAAAGCTCCATCGGGCTTTGCATCATAGTTCCTCATCGCTATTGTGTTCTGCTGACCGAACGCCACTGTGACGCTAGTGAACCAAAAGACTGCCGAGATCAGTTTCATTTTCATACTGCACCTCAATACTTGATTTTCGCGAACCGAACGTTTGCATCCGGTCGGCTTTGTACTCCTGCCCCAAAACTGTCTGAACGATCGCACCAAGCATAGTAGAAGTACGTGTCATCCGCTGCAGTCCATATATAATCGTCTGCCATGAAATGTTGATAAAATGATAAAGTAAATACGCCTCCTGCATCATAGCACTCATAATCATCAGTAATCGCAACCCCATCGTCGTCCCTAGCAACTACGCCAAAATTATTCAAGCATACTCCTTCTTGGATCCAGACGTGATCATATTTCCACGTTGCTGTTGCTGGGGTGGTGTTGGTAGTTCCTGCGAAAAGCGGTTTGAATTCTTCACTAATTGGTATAAAATCGAACCAGGCGTTGGCTAAGCCATTAAATGAGATGTCTGCCACAGCACCATACGCCTTAATCCACGCATTGTTAGTTGGATCCTCCTGCCGACTATAATATCCGATGAAAAGTTTCGTTCCATCCGGATTGATGGTCACATCCGGAATCCACTGGTCAGTATTCGTGTTCCCATCATTTATTTGAACATTCGTACCCCAAGTGAGCGAGTCGTCCGGGTTGGGTGTCCCTTCAAGTACATAGATGTCGCCCCGATCGGTTAATGGTGGGTTGTTTGTATCGGTAGAAGGTAGATCGGAAAACACCAAATAGACATGTCCATTTTTGGGATTGACAGCGGTTCGCGGAAAAGCATTTGAATCGAAGTAGTCATCTTCGTCAGCACTCCCATTCCGTTTTAGATTTCCACTACCATTGGCCTCGGTAGAGTAAATGTAATTTGAATTGGGGCTGTTAGGATGAACCGGGATAGTTTGTTCCGATTTCCATTCAGATTCACCTGACCGTAGCCAACGATAACGTATCGTGACGGTATATTCGGTAGTTGAGTTAGGACGTTCATTGACTAAGTAGAACACGTAAACAGTACCGTCAGGTCTTACGGCCACGCTTGCCCCATGACCATGGCCGAATGCCGTGTGAGAACCCCAAGAAACACCGCCGTTTGTGGAACTCGTCACTTGAATCCCGTTAACACCATTCGTTAGTCCAGTAAATGCGGCATAAATGTGCCCAGAATTCGTATTGGTATAATTGTTGACGACGATCATCGGCTTATCGGCATTGGTCACCGCGCCATATAAAATGTTTGAGTTGATTAAACTAAAACTCTGCCCGTCATTCGTCGATTTCCAGAGTCGTAAACCCTTGTGGGTTGCGCTTTCTCGAGAGGGAATTGCAGCGAGGTAAATATGGCCATAATTCGTGTGCCCTGTAATTGTATTACGAGCCATCACAGGATCACCGGCATCGCCTTCCCAAGTGTTTGCCGGACTCTCCGGCAGTAATGCGCCCTTATCTGTAAAGGTTGTGCCGCTATTGGTAGAAACTGCCCAGCCGGTTGAACGTGGGGAAATAATTCCTGAAAAATTTTCAGCACCCAACCCATAAACGCTGCGATGTGTGTCCCAAAACGCAGCGACAATTGTTGAACTATCAACCAAGACGAAACTGCATTCGGATTGGCTGTTTTTGTTCGTGTCGCCGGAAGAATCATCGCTGGGATCATTCACCCGTGCGACTGACACAACACCACAGTCTTCCGTCATGGAACCATAAGTATAGCCATAGCCGGTCAATGGAATGGTCACTGAACAACGCGTCACACTATTTAAGTCAGCATACCCGGCCGGCAGATTATTCTGTATGCCGATGTTCGACTGCTCAAAGTGAGTGTTCGAAACGTTGTGTGCGACATAGACTCCCTGATTGCCGTCGTACTGAATCCCAATGTTTGCCCACCGGATGCGGACGTTCTGCACCGTTGTGCTGAAGTTCACGTAATAAACCCCCAATGCCTGCGAGGCGATGTGATCGGTCGGATTACCGTCGCTGGGGGCTTCGCCGGGGACTCCCGTAATGACTTCCCCGTAGGCATTGTCATCCCGGGACGTGAACACGACCTCACTGCCGCTGCTCGGGAAATTCATCGTCCCATAGAGCAGCACGTATGCGTTGTTTTTGTACTTGATCGTCGCGTTGGACTGAAACGTCACGGTGGATCCACTGTAGTAGCTGGTTTTGATGTAGTACGTTTGGCCGGACTGAAAGGTCGTGGGGGTTCCGTCATCGGGAATGATAAAAAAATCCATCACGTAACCGCCGGGCTCGTAGGCGGCTTGCGCGAGTTGAATGGGTTCAGGATCGGACAACGGCTCGACCCGGTTCGGCCAGATTCGAGTGGCGGCAACCTGTTGATTGGCGCGTTTAGCGGGTAGGCCTGCCCGGTTGCCTCCCGGCAGTTTTTTCAACTCCGCATCGGCTTCCGACCATGACACGGATTCGATCAGGAAGGTTCTGCCATCGTCTGCCGTCAACCACTGTTTCAACACGGCAGAGGCACCCACCGGAACATCGCCCGGGCCGGCTGTCGTCCAAGCGCCGCCGTCCTCGATCAAAAATGCCTTGCCCATGATCATGGCGAGCGTATCAAGCTGAATCACGACATGATCGGGAACGGAGTCCAGATGTTTTGCGGTCTTCAGTGTCATCAACTGTTCGCGTATCTCCGGCTGCGGACTTTCAACG
Source organism: Verrucomicrobiia bacterium (assembly GCA_963583225.1). Taxonomy (GTDB): domain Bacteria; phylum Verrucomicrobiota; class Verrucomicrobiia; order Limisphaerales; family UBA1096; genus UBA1096. The sequence continues at coordinate 8,962 of CAUZVJ010000007.1, read as the reverse complement.
ATTTCAGTCACGATCTCAAGGCGCGTGGTTAGCGGATCGAAGCCCTTGGGCAACTCGGGCCGCTCCCGTATCACGACATCGTGGGCGAAATAGTTGTGCCGCCAGTCCAGTACCACATCAGCAGCCAATCCGTCAAATGCATCACGATAAACAACCAGATTCGGTGGCATCAACTCGCCCGGTGCTCGATCCTTCACGGTCGCAAGTGTCACGCTTTTACCGGTCGCGAGATTCGTGGCTTGGATCGCTCGAACGCCACCCCGAAGCCGTTCGCCTCCAGACGTTTGTATGTCAAAAACCGTTTCGACATTCAGGTTCGGGCTAAATCTTCGCTTACCTTCCACTCACCGTCTTTGAGATAATGCAGGCCATTCTCAACGAGGGTGAATCGGCTGGTTTGGGCATCCACCGCGCCGTCTCCCGATCGAACCAACTTGGTTCCCTCGTAAACCGCGAAGTCTTGGCCACGCTCAACAATCTGTGCGGTGGGGCCGTGGTCGTTCGCCGGTGCGTTGATATTCAACTCCTGAGCAAACGCGGTGTGCGATGCCAGGACCAATCCGATGATGTTCAGTGTTTTTTTCATAACAGCGTCCTCATTGATAGATACGGATCGAGTTCCCCAAATCTAACAAATTTTGGTGATTTTTTCAGCCTGATCGTTTTTTCACGTCAAAACATTAAGGTTTTTGATCTGTTTGAATGAAAAAAAGTTGAAGTGCGCCAGAAATCGGCGGGGCGCCTTGGGCGGGGCGTTCAAGGCTGCACGCGGGGCGCGTACGCTCCCCCTGAAATCATGGCGGACTTCTACGGCGTGACGGTGCGGTAAAAGTAATCGCGCTCCGTCGTGGCCGACTCGTCAACAAACTCCACCGGCTTGGCCGCGCCCTCGATGAGTTTGAGCACTCGCCAATGCCGCAGGTCGGACGAAACCTCGACGCGATAAAGTTGCCCCGCTTGCCCGGCGATGATCAGCCTCGGTTTGCCGCCCTTGGCCAAGGCGGCCGTGAGTGTCGGTGGTTTTGGTGGCGCGGCCAACTGGCCCGACTCGAGAATCAATCCCGCGCGCCCGGCGATGATGAACCGCCGTTCGCCGAACGCCACCCCGCCGAGGCTCGTCTCTGTGCCGGAACTGCGGCGCAGCCACGCCTTGCCATTCAAGGACGTCAGCAGTGTGCCGTTGGCACCAACCGCCACAAACATCCCGCCGCCGAACGTCACGTCGTTGAGCCACTCCTTCGTGCCTGACTTGGCGGTGATCCAGCGCTGCCCGTTGCCCGAGTGGAGGATCGTGCCCTTGAAGCCGACGGCGACAAACCGGCCGTTGCCGAACGCCACGCTCTCGAGGCCGCTCGACGTCGGCGTGTTGCGTTCCGTCCACTTCGTGCCGTTGACCGAGGAGACGACCGTGCCCCGCGTGCCGACGGCCACGTACTGCCCGCCGCCGGTCGTGATGTGTTTGAGCCAGGCGGTGGCGCCGCTGTCGTGAAATGCCCACGTCCCGCCGTCCGCCGAAAGTCCGACCTTGCCCCCCTTGCCCACGGCGAGGAACCGGTCGCCGTCGTGGATCACGTCCTCAATGTTCACCAGCTCCACCCCCTTGGCCAAGCGCCACGCACCGTCGTTTTTGGAAACCGTCACCGTGCCCAGCCAGCCGACGGCCAGCCGCGTGCCGCCGCCGATCGCGCCGCCGAAGAGCCGCCGCTTGGTCCCGCTGTCGCCGGCCTTGGCCCAGCCCGCCGCCCCGGCGTTGCGCTTGGCCAACGTGCCGCCGTCGCCGCCGACGAGAAACTGCCCGTCACCGAATGTCGCAAACGAGAAATTGCCGGTGTCCGGCAGCGTGGTTTGTGTCCAGCTGTTGATCGGGTCGTCGCTGCCCTCGACCGCGACCGGGATGGTGGCCTCCGCGCTGCCGCCCCTGCCGTCCACCACGGTGCAAGTGACCACAAACGTCGAGCCCGAGCCGAGAAAATAGGTGTGCGAAATCGTTTTGCCGTAGGCCGCTTCAGTGCCGTCGCCGAAGTCCCACCGGTAAAACAGCGCGTCATTGTCCGGGTCGGTGCCGTTGGCCGTGAGGCTGAACGGTTCGCCCACTTTGCCCTTCACCGACGCCCCGTCGATGCTCAGTTTTGGCGCGCGATTGGAGGCAACCGAGCCGTACACCACCCGCATGTCCACCCACAATTCCCGGCCATCGCCGCCACGGGCCACGGGCGTGACCGACACCCGACGGCTGCTGTCATGAAACGTTTTACCCATCTGCAGCGAGTGATCGCGCGGCTGGCTCTCCTCAAATTCACGGCGCGTCTCCGGTGTCATGTCGAGCAGCAGCGAGCCGTCGCCGCTCATCGAGCTGCCCGACTTGAGGCCCCAGCGCAGCATGATCTCACTCCCGACCACCCAATGCCGGACGCCCACCCAGTAGTCGCGCCCGGAGTTTTTGCCAATCTTCAGCGCGCGCACGCCGATGCTGGACTCGGGGTGGTCGTGCGCCTTCACGCGGTAGGTGCCGGTACGCGAAACCGATTTCACCGACGTGTTTGGAATCCATGAGAGATAATTCTTGAAATAAACATTGAAGTGCCCGTACGGCGAGTAGTCTCCCATGTTGTCGTAGGGATCGCCGTACTCCTCGTGCTCGCCGGCGCCGATCGGGGAATCGCCCTGCGACGGCACCCAGGCGTTGGCGTGGAAGAGGCCGAGGTTGTGGCCAAGCTCGTGCTGGATGGTGTCGTTGCTGAAGCCGCCGTTGAGCCAAAGCCCGATCGTGCCGACGCGCGCCTTGCCGGCCCAGCCGTCGAAGATCGAGTCGAAGCAGACAATGTACAGGTCGTACTCCCGGTAGTTGTATTTCGCGCCGAGCACCCGGGCGGCGTCACGGCCGTGGACCAGAAGCTCGTCGTCGCGGCTTTCCGGCTCGGCCTGGTACCACGCCGCCGGCTTGGGCATGCGCAACACCCCCGGCACCAGCGTCGTGTCGATCGAGAGCTTGCCATACGAGTTGTCCCGGAGAAACTCGTTGGTGCGGTTCATCGAGAACGTCGCCGCCTCGTCGTTGAGCGGGTTGCCCTCGCGGTCGGAGAAGTCAACGCGAATGAACAGGACGCTTTTTTTGCCGGTGGTCCACGCTTCGGACGGCTTCTGCTTGGCCACCGGCCGCAGACGCACCTCCGGGCCAAGCGCCTGCTCGGCGGCAATGAGCTTCTGCTGCCAGTCGGCCGCCGCCGCCGGGGTGTCGAACGTATGCCGCTCACCGGCCAGCGACAGGACGGTTTGATTCGCCGGAAGGCCAAGCGCGGATTTCTCGGCGGCATCGAGTGCTCGGGCCGGCTCGTCGGCAATGGCCATCTGCCCCCCGAGCACAATGCCGTGCACCGGCAGACCGCTCTTCGAGCCAAGATGCACCCGGCGCCCAAACCAGCGCGGCGTCAACCGCTGGCCGTTCAACTTGAGCGCACGCTCCACTTTGCAGCTACGATGCCCCGGGCCGCCGCAGGTCACCGTGACGGTGTACTCGGCCAGCCCCTCAGCGTGCCGCTCAAGATGCCGCACAACCGATTCCGGCAGCTTGGCCAAACGCGGCACAGCGCGTTGCAGGGCCTGGCGTGGTTGCGTGGCGATGAGCCGCCGCATCACCGGTTCGCGTCGCTTGGCCAAGCGGACGCCCTCGGCTACCAAACTTGGCCGGTCGTCCGCCGCCGCCGCCTCGTAGCGGAAGAGCCATTGGCCAAAGTCCGCGATCGAGTTGGCAACCAGCGTCGAACCGGCAAGGGCAAAGCCAAGCGCAAAGCCGCCCCGGCGAAAAAGTTTAAAAATGGAATTCATGCTCATCGACAGACGCCGCAACGTACCAAACCCCCGCCGGGACTTCTGCAAAAAAAGAAAGGTAGGGCGTGCTGTCCCCAGCGCGCGGAGGAGTTGCGGACGGCTGGGACAGCCGTCCCTACCCTCACTCGATGAACTCCGCTCGCTCGATGCGTAGGAGGCGTTGTTTCCAGCCGGGGCCGCCGGAGAAACCGCCGATGCGCCGGTGCGCCGCCAGCACACGATGGCACGGGACAATGACCGGAATCGGGTTGGCTCCGCAGGCCGAGCCGACGGCCCGCGACGCGCCCGGCTTGGCCAGACGCCCGGCGATTTCGCCGTACGAGCGGGTTTGGCCAAGCGGAATTTTGAGGAGTTGTCTCCAAACGGACTGCTGAAATTCGGTGCCGCACGACAGGTCGAGCGGCGGCAGTTTTTGTGGCGCCTGGCCAAGCAGCAGCGACTCGATCGCGGAGGCAGTGGCCGCCAACCAGCGCTTGGCCAAGCCGGTCGGCGGCACGATCCCGGGCATCCGGGCTTTGCCGGGGAAGTCGAGCCGGCACAGTCCGGTGTCGTTGAACTGCACAACGAACGTGCCGTGATCCATCCAGATGGCGGCGGCGCTAATCATCGCGATCATTCTCGCGGCCAAAGATCAGCGCGACGGCGATGGCGATGACCGCCGCGATGGCGGTGATGGCAACCCGGATGGTGATTTCGTCGCTCACTGTTGAAGGAGGGTCCAGAACAGGCCGATCAGCACGAGCACCAGCAGCGCGCTGAAGGCCAGAAACCGGTTGCGCGCCACGCGGCGCTCGTACCGCAGCGGCCGCAGTCCCTGGATGCTCCCGGCGGCGAGGAAGTTGACCATCCTCGGGTTGGACGAGACCGGCGGCTTGCGGAACCGGCTGCTGAACCACTGCCACAGGGTTTCGTTTTCCGGGTCGCTCGTGCCCAACGGCTGCTCGGAGAGCGGGTGGCTGGGTCGCGGGGGAAGCGGCTCGTCGCCGGACTTCAGCTCGTGCATCGATGGCTCCGGCTCGATTGGGGCGGGTGGCGTTTGCGGCGGCACGTCGCCGGCCTGGTCGAGTTGCTCGATTTGCGACTCCAGATCCGCTAGGCGGGCCTTGAGCGTCTTGGCCCGGCTCTTGAGTGGATCCTTGCGTCGGAACAAGCCCATGGTGGCTCAACTGCGGAGCAGGATCAGCAGGATGACAACGGCAATGCCGACCACGACCAGTGGCCAGGTGAAGGCCAGCCCCAACCGGCTGAGCTGCCAAAAGCTGTGTTGCTCGAGACCGGGCCGCTCGATGACCTGTGGTTGCCCGGCAGCGGACGGAAGATCCGTCTCACCGTCGAGCACCGGCCACTTGAGCCGTGCGGAGTTCCATTCCATCCGGGCGTTCTCGATGGTGGTCAGCGCCCGGGTCAACTCGACGCTCCAGTTTTCCTCAGTCCATTCCCCCTCCTCAATGCCGGTGACCTTGTCCAATGACCCCTGCAGGTCGCTGACGGTCATGGCGAGCTGCTCGGCGGTGCGGCCGCTGGACAGCTCGGCCTCCTCAAGCAGGCCGATGCCGCGCGTGAGGTGTTGCACCATTTCTTCGCGGCCGGTGGTCAGTTCGATGCGCCGCTTGCGTGCCTCCTGAAGCTCGTTGCTCTCACGCTCGATCTCCTCCTGCATGCGCTTGAGCTCGGCGAGCTTTTGCTGGGTCTCAGTGACGCGTGAGGTCAGTTCCTCGCGGCTGGGCGGAGCGTCGGCGCTGGAGTCGTCCGCTCCGGGGGAGGGCGCGCCGGACTCCTGCGTGGCCTCGAGATCCCGATCCACAAAATCCGACTCGTCGAGTTTTGACGACATGCAGTGAAGCTATCCCTCGCCTGTGAAGCTGTAAAGCGCTGATGTTTTGGCTTGAATCACCGGCCGGTTTGTCGCTGATGGGGCGCCACCGATGCCGCCCGAAAACATCATTGTCGCGACCGACCTCGATTGGCTCACCACGCTCACCCGGGTGTGGATGGCGCTGGCGCTGCCAATTGCGGTCTGCCTCTGCTTTATCAACGCCCCTTACGGGCGTCACAACCCGGGCACCTGGGGGCCGCTGATCAGCGCCCGGCTTGGCTGGCTGATCATGGAGTCGCCGGCGGTGCTGATCCCCGCCGGCGTCTTTGTGTGGGTGCGCGGCTGGGAGTCGCCGGTAATGCTGGCGTTTTTCCTGATCTGGCAATCGCACTACGTGCACCGGGCGTGGGTCTATCCGTTCCGCCTGGCCAAGACCAGCAGCCCGATGCCGTTGCTGCTGATGCTGATGGGGCTGGCTTTCAACCTTGTCAATGGCTCGCTGCATGGCGCGTGGCTGTTCATCCACCCCGCCATCGGCGACTCACAGTGGCTGGGAGGCTGGCAATTCATCGCAGGCGTGGGGGTGTTCGGCATCGGCGCGGCGATCAACCTCGACTCAACCCGGCGACTGCTGCGGCTTAAAAAGGCGAATCCCGATGACTACTCCATCCCGCACGGCGGATTGTTCCGCTGGGTTTCCTGCCCAAACTATCTCGGCGAAATCATCGGGTGGCTCGGTTGGGCGCTGCTGACGTGGAGCCCGGCGGGGTTGGCATTCGCGGCGTGGACGATGGCCAACCTCGTGCCGCGCGCCCGGGCGCATCACCGCTGGTACCGCGAACGATTCCCCGACTACCCAGCCAAGCGCAAAGCTCTCGTGCCGGGCCTCTTTTGAGTGCTTGCCAAGCGCGTCGCTTGCCTTGGCCTCAGGCCGTGGATACGCTGCGGCACTCATGCGTCTGCTTGATCGCTACCTGATTCGCGAATGGCTCATCCCGTTCATTATCTGTCTGGCCGGGTTTATGATCCTGTGGATTGCCTTCGACCTGATCAACGGGCTGGATGAGTTCGCCGGATTGGGTGCGGCCGAGATTGCACGGTTTTACTGGGTGACGCTGCCGGGGAATTTCTTCTTCGTCGTGCCGGTGGCGCTGCTGCTCTCGCTCATGTACGCCATCAACCAGCACTCGCGGCATCACGAGTTTATAGCCATCCGCAACGCCGGCGTCGGCATGTTCCGCATGAGCGCGCCGTACCTGCTCGTCGGCGTGCTGCTCTCGGCCGGGCTGTATTGGTCCAACGAAAGATGGCTGCCAAGCGGCCTGCGCGAGGGGGAGATCATCAAGGGCGGCCAGGCGACCGGCGAAGAAAACCCGCTTGGCCGGGGGTGGATCGCCAACGTGAATTTCCACAACGACGAGGCCAACCGCGATTGGCAAATTCCGGCGTTCAACCCGGCGACCGGCGAGATGAGCGGTGTTGACAAAAACCCAATCATCATCTCGTGGAAATGGAACGACGATCAGCCAAAGCGCGAAATCATGGCCGTGAGGGGCAGATGGGAAAACGGCGGCTGGACGTTTTATCAAGTCAAAGACTATATGCCGACGGAAGGCTTCCCCGAAGTGCACCCCATCACTCTGCACCAAACGCTGCGATTGGAGGAGATCGACGAGACACCGATGCAGATCGAGGGCGAACTGAAAATAAAACCACTGTTCGACAAGCGGGCGCACAAACGCTGGAGCGTGTCGCTGGCCGAGATCGACGGCTACCGGCGCATCCACCCGGACATCGCGCCGGAGAAAAAAGCAATCCTTAGTGCCCAATATCAGGCCCGCTTGGCCGAGCCGCTGACGTGCCTCATCGTCGTGCTGATCGCGATCCCGTTCGCCGCGCCGTCCGGCCGCCGCAACGCCGCCGTGGGAGTCGCCGCCGGCATCATCGCCTGTCTGGCTTTTTTCATGGTGCAGCAATTCGCGATGGCCGTCGGTGGCCAACTCTCCCCGCATTTCGCCGCATGGACACCGCACGCACTTTTCGGCGGGCTAAGCGCTTGGCAAATCACCAAGGTACGTTAGCCTGCTGGTCGCTCGCACATGAAAAAAACACGCACCCTCGGATTGGTTTTGGGCCTGCTCTTTTTGGCCGGCGGTTCAACACTGGCAGCCGATTCCAAGTTCAAGCCGCTCTTCAACGGCAAAAACCTCGATGGATGGGAACCCACTCCAGGCGGCAAATGGGAGGTGAAAGACGGCGTCATCATCGGCACCAGCCCGAAGAGCGAACGCCGCCACGGCATTTTGCTCACCAAGAAACGCTTCAAGGATTTCGTGGTGAAGGCCAAGTTCCGCGTGTTACACGGCGACAGCGGGTTTTACTTCCGGGTCGACCGTGTCAAGGGCGGCGTGAGTGTGCACGGCTTTCAAGTCGAGGTAGACGAAACCGACGAAACCGGCGGCCTGTACGAAACCGGCGGGCGCGCCTGGGTGCACCAACCGACCGCCGAGGTGATCAAAAAACGCGCCTACAAAAAAGGCGAGTGGACCGACTTGGAACTGACGGCCAAGGGCGGCGACATCACCGTGAAGATCAACGGCGTCGTCTCGACCCAACTGACCAACGACAAAGGCCGGGCGGAAGGCCACATCGGCCTGCAACTCCACGGCGGCCAAGTCATGCACGTCGAGTACAAAGACATCAAACTCCGCCCCCTCAAATAATCCGGCTTGGCCAAGCGAACCCCGAGGCTTGCCCGGTGGCGGAGCGGCCGGTAACGTGCGCACCGGTTTTTTTGGAACCGTTTTTTCATGAATGTTCGAGTTCGATTTGCTCCCAGCCCAACGGGCTATCTTCACATTGGAGGCGCGCGCACGGCGTTGTTCAACTGGCTTTATGCGCGGCACACCGGCGGCACGTTTGTGCTGCGGGTCGAGGATACCGATGACGCCCGCAACAGCCGCGAGGCGGTCGATGTGATCCTCGACGGCCTGCACTGGCTTGGCCTTGACTGGGACGAAGGGCCGGTGTCGGGCGGCGCCATGCAGGAGAGCAAGGGCGATCGCGGCCCGTATTTTCAATCGCAGCGCGGCGACATTTATCAGCGACGAATTCAGGAGTTGCTCGACAAGAACTTGGCGTACAAGCACGACGGCGCGGTCAAGTTCCGCATGACCCGCGAGTCGGTCACAATCCCCGACCTGGTCGCCGGCAACGTCGTCCGCAAACTCACCGATCGCGAGGAGCCCGACCCCGATTTCGTCATCGTTCGCTCCGACGGCAAACCGGTGTTTCACCTCGTGAACGTCGTGGACGACA